>JBKJOI010000630.1:0-5258 GCA_046595695.1 Haliangiales bacterium
ACATGATGAACGGCATCGCCGAGGAACCTGATCAGGGAGGCGCGGCAGATCTGCCGCGTTTCGAGGCGACGTCTGCGAGGCCAAAGCGATCGAGAATCACGAACGGTGATTTAGCGATCGGGCTGGGGTGGATCAGCCGACGCGCACGAGCACGAGCAGCTCGTCGTCGTCCACCGGGGCGCCGGTCCTGAACTCGTCGAGCGCCGCGAGGATGGCGTCGCGCGCGATGGCCGGCGACACCAGCTTGGTGCCCGCGAGCACGCGCTGCAGCCGGCGCTCGCCAAAGGGCGCGCGCTGCAGGTTCATCGCCTCGACGATGCCGTCGGTGTAGAGCAGCACGCCGTCGCCCGAGGCGATGGCGCGCTTCGAGCTGGTGTAGCGGGCCTCCTGGAGATCGCCGAGCATCGGGCCCGAGCCGGTCAGCACGCCGAGGCGCTCCTCGAGCGCGCCGGCGAAGTACGGCATGGGGTGGCCGGCGTTGGCCCAGGCGACCTGGCCGCCGCTCGCGTCGAAGAGCGCGGCCACGCAGGTCATGTGGATCGGCTTCTGCGGCCGCCACAGCGAGCGGTTCAGCGCCGTGAGCAGCGCGCCCGGATCGGTCGTGCCCGCCGACGAGAAGGCATCACAGCAGCTCTTGGCGACCGCGCTCACCATCGAGCCGGCCAGCCCGGTGCCGATCACGTCGCCGACGACGACCAGCAGCTTGCCGCCGCTGACCTCGTAGCTGCACCAGAAGTCGGAGCCCGCCTGCCCCGCCGGCTTGCAGTGGCCGACCCACGACAGCCCGCGGCCCGAGGCCTCGTTCACGGCGGGCACGAGCGCGCGCTGCACGGCGCTGGCCAGGTCGACCTCCTTCTCGAGGGTCAGCTTGTGCGCCGCCTCGCGGTGCAGGCGCAGGTTGGCGGCCGCCGCGGTGGCCTCGATGCGCAGGTGATCGAGCAGGCCGCGCTCGAACGTCGACGGCCGCCGGCCCAGGAAGAGGCCGATCGCGCCGATGGTCTGCCGGCGATCGACGAGCGGCACCAGCGTGTCGATGCCGTAGCGCGCCTTGAGATCGGTGAGCGGGATGCGCATCGCGCCGAAGCGCGGCCCCGCGACGTCGTCGAGTGAGATCACCTCGGCGTTGTGCTTGAGCCATGCGAACACCGGGCGCGCCGCGTCGGGGATGGGCTCGAGCGGCTGCGGCCCGGGTGCCCACACGTCCCACGCGCCGTCCCTGGCGCCGGGCTCGAAGATCACGCTGCGCGCGGCGCCGAACGCGAGCTGCGCGGTCGCCGCCGCGTCGGCGAGCACATCGCCGAACGCGTGCAGCTCGAGCGAGCGCACCACGAACTCGGTGAGGACCTCCTCGTTGGCGCCAGCGCGGCTGCGGTTGGCCTGGCCGCGCTTCTGCCGCAGCGCCAGCACCACCATCCAGACCAGCAGCACGACCACCGCCAGCGCGACCGCGATCACTCGAAACCTCCGGGGCCGAGCGGCGAGACCGCGGGGGGCTCCTCGCGCACGAGCAGCTCGGCGACCACCAGCGTCATGTCGTCACCGAACGGCCGGCCGGACAGGTACGAGTCGACCTCGGCGAGCAGCGACTCGGAGAGCTTGGCTGCGGGCGCGTCGGCGAGCGCGATCATGGCGGCGCGGAAGCGCTTCTCGCCGAACGGCTCGGCGGCGGGCGAGCCGGCGTCGATGATGCCGTCGGTGTAGAGGATCAGCTTGTCGCCCGGCTCGAAGCGGCGCACCTGCGTCTGGTAGCGCGCGTCGGGCGCGGCGCCCAGGGTGTTGCCGCGCGCCACCAGCGTCTCGAGCTTGGGCCGGCCGCCGTCGCCGCGCGTGATCATGTAGGGGAAGTTCTGCCCCGCGTTGGCGAAGCGGATCTCGTTCTTCGGCGTGTCGATCACCGCGGCGAACGCGGTCATGAGGTAGCGGGTCCGGCCGGCGCGGTAGATGGCGCGGTTCAGCTGGACGAGCAGCTCGGCGGGATCGAGCGCCTCGCCCATGATCTGGCGCAGCGCGTCCACGCCGCCCTTGGCGACCGCGGTCAGCATCGCCGGCGCGGCGCCGTGGCCGGTGGCGTCGCCGATGAGCAGGAGCGTCTTGCCGCCGCCCACGTCCTGCCAGGTCCACAGATCGCCGCCGCACTCGGCGACCGGGCGGAACTGCCCGCGCAGCGCCAGGCCGTTGCGGCGCACCGGCCGATCGTCGGGCATGAGCGCTTCCTGGATCGCGGTCGCGAGGTCGAGCGCCTTGGACAGCGACTTCTTGCCGCGCGCCTCGACGTCCAGGTAGGTGTTGGCGATCGCGACGGTCGCGTGCGCCGCGAGGATGCGATAGAAGTTGCCGATCCCCGCGGCCGAGGTGCGCCGTGGCTGCGAAAGCGCGGCCACGCCGAGCAGCAGGCCCCGGTGACGCAGCGGCAGGAGCACGTACACGTCGAGCCGTCCGAGCAGCTCCCGGGCCGCGCGAGCGCCGTCGAACTCGCCGAGCGTGTCGAGCAGCGCCGCGTCGACGGGCTCGCCGCGATCGCCGAGCCACAGGAACGCCTGCTCGGCCTCGCCGATGCGCGCGGTCTCGCTGCCGTCGCCACCCAGCACGCGCACGCCGCCCTCGGCCCCGGGCACCAGGAGGAGCGTGCGCTCGACCCCGAGCGCATTTTTCGCCACATCTTCGAGCTCGAGCGCGATGTCGGCGACGCTGCGCGCGAGCAGCGCGCGCTGCAGGAAGGTGCGCGCGGCCGCCGCCAGGCCACCGCCGCGCCCGGCCTGCTTGCGATCTATCGACGGCTGGATGAACAGCGCGTCGGCGCCCAGGTAGAGCGCCGCGCCACCGAGGAGCCCCATGCCCATCCCGGTGCCCACGCCCAGGGCGCCCGATGCCGCGGCCAGACCGACCGCAGGCAGCGCTGCGCCCAGGGAAGCGGCCCACCAACCTCCAGATCCTCCCGATCCTCGCGGCTCCGCCATGGGCACCGCCACGATATCACGAGCCCCCGCGGATCCACTCCCCGCCATTGGCATGTGTGCCGGGTTGCAACCCAGCGTAAAGCGGGCGAAGATCACCGCGCATGGCGGCCCCGCCTCTGGCGATCAAGCTTCGCTGCACGTCCTGGGAGCAGCTGGCGCGCCTGCACGAGCGAGACCTCGCGCGCGGCGCGCTGTTCCTGAAGTCGCAGAAGCCCCCGCCCATCGGGACGGAGATGCGTATCGACCTGACCATCCCGTCGGGCACGACGATCACCCTCGAGGGCCGGGTGGCCCGCCTGGTGACGGCAGGCGACCGCGGCGCCGGCGTCGACCTGATGCTGGCGAAGATCCCCGCCAGCGATCGCTGGGTGATCGAGAGCGCGCTCGCGAGCGCGGGCTTCCCGGTGAAGTCGCACGAGGCACCGCAGCCGCCCAAGGCCAGCAAGCCGGCGGGCGCGCCGGTCGCCGGCGATCTCCCCGTCGACATCCCCATCGAGGTCGACGATCCGGTCGAGGAGCCCGAGGCCGCGGCGGCCGAGTTCGACCTGGTCCAGGCGCTCGAGGCCGAGCTGGCCGGGCTGCGCGCGATGAACCCGTTCCAGGTCCTGGGCGTGACCTACGAGACCGACGACGGCGGCGTCCGCGCGGCCTTCAACGAGCTCACCAAGAAGTACCACCCCGATCGCTTCGCTCGCTACGAGAGCGAGACCGCCCGCGCGCTCGCGGGCGAGATCTTCATCCTGGTGCGCGAGGCCTACCGGCGCCTCGGCGACGCGCAGGCACGGGCCGGCGCGCGTGCCGCCATGAAGGGTCAGCCGCCGCCGTCGGGCGCACGCGGCGCGGGCCGGGCGATGACGCCGGTCGCCGGCGTCCCGGTGCGCGCGGCGCCCCCCGCTCCGGGCGCCGGCGCGCCGATGCCACCACCGCTGCCGGCGCCCCCGCAAGCGCGGCCGACACCACCAGGCGGGCGCGCGGCTCCGCCCGGCGCCAAGGCGGCGACGCCCCCGCCGCTGCAGGCGGCTGCCCGGGCGACCCCACCCGCGCAGCCCCCGCCGCTCGCGGCCCCGGCGCAGCCGTCGTTCGAGCCGGAGAAGGTGCTCAGCTTCCGCAGCACCGGCAACGTGCCCGTCGTCGCCGGCCCCGCGGCGCGCCCGGGCGGCGCGAACAGCGTCCCGCTCGACGACGAGTCGCTCTTTGGCGACCTGGGCGGCGGCGACGCGGGTGCAGGTGGTGCGTCCGCCGCGCCGCCCCGGGAGTCGCAGCCGCTGGTGTCGCCGTTCTTCGCGCGCGGCGAGACGATGCTCGAGGCCGGACATTACGACGACGCGTTCCAGGCCTTCGATGCGGCCGCTCGCTCGAACCCCGGTGATCGCGCGGCGCGCGTGGGTCGCGAGCTGGCGCGCGGCTTCCAGAAGCTCGCCGAGGGCGACCGGATCGCGGCCGCACAGTGCTTCGAGGCCGCGCTCGAGATCGATCCGATGAACGAGCGGGCCGCGCGCGAGCTCTCGGCGATGCGCCGCGCCGCGACGGATGCCCGGCGTGGCCTGCTCGGCAAGCTGCTGGGGAAGAGGTCCTAGATGGCGCGCATCATCGGCATCGATCTGGGCACGACCAACTCGTGCGTCGCCGTTCTCGACGGGCAGTTGCCGCGCGTGCTCGCCGACGCTGACGGCGAGCGCACCGTGCCATCGGTGGTCGCGTTCCCCGAGGGCGGCGGGCCGCCCCTGGTGGGCATCCCGGCGCGCCGGCAGGCGGTGATGAGCCCGGCGCGCACCATCTTCGGCGCCAAGCGGCTCATCGGCCGCAAGGTCAACGCCCCCGACGTGCAGGAGTACGCGCGCACCGCCTCGTTCCGTATCGTCGCCGCGCCCTCGGGGGACGCCTGGATCCGCCTCGACGAGCAGCGCGACGTCTCGCCGCAGGAGGTGGGCGGCTGGGTGCTCGACAAGATGCGCAAGATCGCCGAGGCCGCGCTCGGCGAGCCGGTGACCCAGGCGGTCGTCACGGTGCCCGCCTACTTCAACGACGCGCAGCGCCAGGCCACCCGCGACGCCGGGCGCATCGCCGGCCTCGACGTGCGCCGCATCGTCAACGAGCCGACCGCGGCCGCGCTCGCCTACGGCCTGGACAAGGGCAAGGAGGACGAGCTCATCCTGGTCTTCGACCTCGGTGGCGGCACCTTCGACGTCTCGCTCCTCGAGGTCGGCAAGGACCCCGAGGACGGCTTCTCGACCATCCAGGTCCGCGCGACCAACGGCGACAACAAGCTCGGTGGCGACGACTGGGACGAGCGCGTCGTCA
>JBKJOI010001005.1:0-4327 GCA_046595695.1 Haliangiales bacterium
CCTCGACATCCACAGATCGGCGATGACCGCCGCAGGTGGATCGGCCAGCGCGAGGCAGGCGCCCTCGGCCGGGTCCTGGCAGACCGACACCGCGTAGCCCTGCATGCGCAGGCGACCCGCGAGGGACGCGCTCGAATCGATGCTGGGATCGATGAGGACGATCGTCTTGGCTTCGTTGGTGATGGTCATGGCGATCTCGGCCCGAGGATCACGTCAGACGACTCCCGCGAGCTTGCGCACCGCGGCGACGAGCTGCGCAGAGTCGAAAGGCTTCACGATCCAGCCGCGCGCGCCCACTTCCTTGGCGCGCTTGATGAGCGCCGGCTGACCTTCGGTGGTCAGCATCAGGATGGGCAGCGCAGCGTGGCGGCTCTCACTCTTGACCTTCGCCACCATCTCGAGGCCGTTCATGCGCGGCATGTTGAGGTCGCAGATCACCAGCGCGATGGTCGCGTCCTGTCCGATCAGGTCGGCGCCCGCCTGACCGTCCGCAGCCTCGAGCACCTCGAAGCCGGCCTCGGTCAGGGCCTTCGACACCTGCTGACGGATGGTCAGTGAATCGTCCACGACCAGGACTCTCTTGCTCGGCATTCGGCCGTCTCCGTCTCGGCGCTGTGCCATCAAAATAGATCCACGAACCCCTCCGGCGTCCCCCGCAGCGCGGGATCGTCGGAGGTGGGCAGGGCGAATCCCTGCTCCCAGGACACGTCCAGCCACACGCAGACGTCGCCCACGTCACTGGCGAAGACGTAGGTCGACAGCCCAGGAACGTTCGTCGCCAGGAGGCGCAGCTCGACCCCGCGCAGCACCGTGGGCAGGGCGATCGAGACCACGACGCCATAGCCGAGCAAGCGGTTGCGAATGCGGCCCAGCAGCTGGTTGCCGGTCTCTCCCAGCCAGTCCTGGCCCACCACGGCGTCGCCGGTGCCGGCATGCCTGGTGGCGAGCTCCCCCAGCGCCCCGGAGGCCATGCCGAGGCCGATGACCCCGCGCAGCTTGTCGCCCGAGAAGCCGACGACGACCGCGTACTCCATGGAGTGCTGGCGTTCGGCGACGGCGCGAACCTCGACACCCCCGACCTGAAAGAGGTCGATCGTGCACTGCATGACCAGCTCGTTCAGCAGTTCCGCTCGCCGCTCGGGGACGTCAGAGAGTGACATCAGCTACCCTATCGGCCGTGCGGCTGGAACCTTGAGGTAGCTCACCGCAGGGCTCATTTCGAGAACACGAGCGCGTAACCCGCGTCGGTGGGGCCCTTGCCGTCGACCTTGAGCACCTTGACGTCAGCGGTCACCCGATCGACGGATACGTAGGCGACGGCTCCCGGGTACTTGGCGGTCACCTTGAGCACGTGTGCCAGCGACGGCAACGCGCGCGGCGGCTGACCCTGTCCGCGGACCTTGCGGTCGACCCAGAACTGGCCGACCTGCGCGGGCGACATGTGGAGCGCCATCTGGTCGAACGCCTGGCGCTCGGGAGTCCCGGGGTTGAAGTTGAACGGCACGAGCTCCGCGCCTCCGATGGTGAGCTTCTCGCCCAGGAAGATGCGGCGCAGGTCGTTCCTGGAGATGCTCGTCGCCGACGAATCCTTCGCGACGACCACGACCAGGACGAGCCTGGTGGACGCGCCCGCCTGCGCGCGCTGAGCGCTCGAGATGACCAGCAGCAGGCTGAAAGCCAGCAGGAGCTGGAGGCGAAGCGATGGTCCGGTGGTCGGCCTGGTCATCAGAACACCCACGCGAGCTGGAACTGCAGGCCAGTCAGGTTACCCGAGAAGCCCGTGTTGCCGGAGAACCTGGCGTCTGTGTACACGAGCTTGATCACCGTGGCGGGCGTCGGCCGGATCTTGAAGCCGGTGCTGATGGCCGAGAACGTGGTCAAGAGCACGCTGCGGTAGTCGACGGCCAGGCTGTACCACTGGTACTCGAAGAAGGCCAAGGTGTTGAACCACGGGAGCCGGTAGCCGCCGGTGGCGTAGAAGCCGTAGTTCCTGTCGTCGGGCTGCAGCCCCACGCCGGACGGCGCGACCGGGCGGCCGCCGTCGGAGAAGGCCCGCTCGTGGTAGAGGAGCTCGCCGCGGAACAGCAGCTTCCGGTAGTCCCACGACAGGTCGGCGCCGAACGATTGCTCGTCGTACTGCGCCAGTACCTGCGACGTCGTGCTCCGGGTCTCGCCGAGCACGAGGACGTCGAGGGTGCGGTCGGTGAAGCGACCCTTGTAGTACGAGGCGCCGACCCTCCAGGCGCCGAAGCTGTTGCTGCCGAGCTCGAGCCGGGCCGTGACCGCCTTGTTGGTGTCCAGGTCGCGGTAGGCATCCACCGGGCCCCGGCCGTTGGAGAGGCCCAGGTAGTAGCCGAGCTCGAGCCCGCCGCGGAACTGCTTGCCGAAGAGGAGGAAGCCGGTCTGCCGGTTGGGGAACAGCGCGTCGCCGATGACGAAGGGTGCCGTCAGGCTGATGAGCGTGGGTGAGCCGTGGTCGACGTTCCAGATGCCGTAGGGCGTGAGCCACTGGCCCACGCGGATCGTGAGCCGGGGATGCGCCTCGTAGTCGAGGTGGATGCGCTCGATGTTGATGCCGCCCCAGCTGACCAGGCGCTCGAGGTTGGCGTGGTCGGGCACGGCGGTCGAGGCGCGCCCCGAGACCGACGCGGGGTCGAGCGAGCCATTGGGCTCGTAGAGAAAACGAACCTCGCCGAGCATGGACCAGCGCGGCGCGATCTGCTTGCTCAGGTACAGGTTGAAGTTGCCCACCGCGAACGATCGACGCGCCTCGAGGAACGCCTGCCGGAAGTCGTGCTCGTCGTAGAACCAGGCCATGACCGAGAAGTCGGCGAAACCGTAGATCTTGAGCGCCTCGTCGGTGGTGCCGGCGCTCTGGGGGTCGAGACCCATCGCCGCGAGGTCGATGCCGTCGTCGACGGGTGCGACCTCGGCCGGTGCGGCATCCGCGTCAGGCAGGACCGCAGGGACCTCCGCGGGCGGCGGTGCTGGTTCGGCGGCCGGCGCTTCCGTCTCCGGCGGGTCCTGCGCCTGCGCTCGGCCCTGGGGAGCGACGGCGGCCACAGCGAGCGCGGCCGCCAGCAGCGTCGCGCGGATTCGCCGGATAGAATGGAGAACGCTCACGTGGGGCAGGTTCCCTGCGGTACGCACACGGTCGCGGGGATGCCAAACGGCGAGAGGTCGCAGCAGTCGGTGTAGCCGGACGGGCAGTCTTCCAGGTCGAGGCTACAGTCCTGTACGAGGCACACGAAGCCCGAGGGCGCGCAGAACGTCGACTCGCTGGCGGCGCAGTTCTCGGAGGTGTCGCAGGCGTCGCCCAGGCCGGTCGGCGGTCGCTCACAGTAGGGCGCGGCCTCCCAGGCCGTGCACGTGTAAGTCGCCGGGCAGTCATCCGTCGTCGAGCAGCCTGAGATGGTGCAGTAGTCGGTCATGTCGGGATCGGCTGCGCAGTGCCCGTAGGTGACGTCTGTGCAGGGAGCCGCCGGGCTGCATTCGGTGCCCAGGGCGGTCGGAACGAGCTCGCAGCTACCGTCGGTGGCACGCAGCGATCCCGCGGGGCACGCGCACATGCTGTCCTCGACGACATCGCCGGCGGGGCACGGCTCGCAGCCGCCGCCCACCTGCGCCGCGCCTTCGTCGCAGACACAGCTGGTCGAGGCCTCATCGAAGTGCTCCGACGTGCCGCAGCGGCCTGCCGCGTCGTAGAGACAGCCGGCGAGCAAGGCGACGGCGGCGGCTGCCAGCACGAGCAACAGGCCCGGCGGTCGTCGCCGCGCCGCTCGTTGGCCTCCGGTCATCGGTCGCAGCGTCATCGCATGTCTCCATCGGCACGGCGGGCCATGCTGGGGCTCGGCACCGTCGCCCGAGCGTGCCTGCGTAGAGAACGGCCGGTTTGCGAGGAACTTGAGCACCCGGGCTCCCCATGATGGTCCATCGACGACGAGTCAAATTCTTGACGGCGGGCGCGGACTCAAGTGGTGCGGCAAGCGGCCGATGTTGTGCGCGAGGCTCAGGCGGGATTTCCCGCCGCGGTTGCGGCCCGAGGAATGAGAACTTGTCGACCGCCAGGAACGCCACGAACGCCACCACGAGGGGTCGGAGCCTGCAGGGCTTGCGCAACCGCGGCATCGCCGCCCTGACCGTGGCGACCTTGCTGTTCTCCGGCGGGACGTTCTACCTTGTGCAGAAGATCTTCGACGCGTTCGTGCCTGCGGTCAGCGCCGACCTCGAGTGGAAGACGCGACGGGGCGCGCAGGAGCTCGCGCGCGCGGCTGACCTCGGGCTCGCCATCTCCGACCCGGAGATGGTGGTCGCGGCGTTCGGCGAC
>JBKJOI010000042.1:0-18676 GCA_046595695.1 Haliangiales bacterium
GATCAATCCGCTGGTCGATGCTGCCGGTCGTTCGATCGTCATCCGCGCGCAGATCCGCAACACCAATTCGGCGCTGCGCCCGGGCATGTTCGCGCGCGTCGCGGTCGCGGCAGGTCCGCGCAGCACGGCGCTGGTCGTGCCGGACGCGGCCGTGATGGAGGAGGGCGGTCGCCGCTTCGTCTTCGTGCACACGGCGCCCGAGGAGTTCGTGCGCCGCGAGGTCGTGCTCGGGGCGCGCGACGCCGACGACTTCGCCGTGAAGGTCGGCGTCGAGCCCGGCGAGCGGGTGGTGACGCAGGGCACCTACCAGCTGCGGACGTCGAAGTAGGCCTGCCGGTGTTCGACCGCATCATCCGCTTCTCGCTGAAGAACCGCACCTTCGTGGTCGCCGCGGCGGCGCTCTTGCTCGTCTACGGGTTCGTCATCATCCGCCGGCTGCCGGTCGACGTCTTCCCCGATCTCAATCGGCCGACCGTCACCGTGATGACCGAGGCGGGCGGACTCTCGCCCGAGGAGGTCGAGGTGCTGGTCACCCGGCCCATCGAGACGGCGCTGAACGGCGCGCCCGGCGTGCAGCGCATCCGCTCGACCTCCGGCATCGGCCTCTCCGTGATCAGCGTGGAGTTCGACTGGGACATGGAGATCATGCGCGCGCGGCAGATGACGCAGGAGCGTCTGCAGCTCGTGGCGGAGCAGCTGCCCGCGGGGGTCACGCCCACCATGGGGCCGATCGCCTCGATCATGGGCGAGATCCTCCTGGTCGGGCTGTACTCCGACGGCAGCGCCGAACCGCCGACCAGGCCCATGGACCTGCGCTCGCTCGCCGATTGGACGCTTCGGCCGCGACTCCTCGCCATCCCCGGCGTCGCCCAGGTGATCGCGATCGGCGGCGGCGTGAAGCAGTACCAGATCCTGGTCTCGCCGGCGAAGCTGGCGGCGGCGGGCATTTCGCTCGAGGAGGTCGAAGCGGCCGCCGGGTCCAGCCAGGGCAACTCGACCGGTGGCTTCGTCGACCGCAAGAGCCAGGAGTACCTGGTCCGCAACCTGGCGCGCACGGCGTCCATCGAGGAGATCCGCGACACGGTGGTGGCGATGCGGAATGGCGTGCCCATCACGCTCGCTCAGGTCGCCGAGGTCGTGGAAGCGCCGCGCATCAAGCGTGGCGACGCCGGCATCGGCGTGAAGGACGAGCAGACCGGCGTGGCGGCGGTCCGGCCCGCCGTCATCCTGAGCATCCAGAAGCAGCCGGGCGCCGACACCGTCCAGCTCACGGGGCAGGTCGAGCGCGTGCTCGCCGAGGCCTCCGGGAAGACGCTGCCTGCGGACGTGCAGGTCAAGGTCCTGTTCCGGCAAGCCAACTTCATTCATGCGTCGGTCTCGAACGTCGCCGAGGCGCTGCGTGACGGCGCGATCCTGGTCGCGATCGTCCTCTTCCTGTTCCTGCTGAACTTCCGCACCACGTTCATCACGCTGACGGCGATCCCGCTGTCGTTCGTGGTCACCGCGATCGTCCTCGAGCTCATGGGCCTGTCGGTGAACACGATGACGCTCGGCGGCCTGGCGGTCGCCATCGGCGAGCTCGTCGACGACGCCATTGTCGACGTCGAGAACGTGTTCCGCCGGCTCAAGGAGAATCGCCTCAAGCCGGAGCACGAGCGGCAGTCGCCGCTCACCGTGGTCTATCGCGCCTCCTCGGAGGTGCGTGGCTCCATCGTGTTCGCCACCGCCGTGGTGATCCTGGTGTTCGTGCCGCTGTTCGCCATGTCGGGCATCGAGGGCAGGCTGTTCGCGCCGCTCGGCATCGCGTACATCGTGGCCATCCTCGCGTCCTTGCTCGTGTCGCTCACGGTGACGCCCGTGCTCGCCTATTACCTGCTGCCCAGGGCCAAGGTGATGGCGCACGACGCCGACGGGTTCCTGGTGCGCTTCCTGAAGAACCGCCAGCGCTCGGTGCTGGGCTGGACGCTGCGGCATCCGTACAAGGTCATCGTCGGGGCAGCGGTGCTCGTGGTGGCCGCCGCTGCGGCGGTGCCGTTCATGGGCCGCGAGTTCCTGCCGGCTTTCAACGAGGGCACCGTGACGGTGAACCTTTTGGCCGTGCCGGGCACGTCCCTGTCCGAGTCGGACCGCATCGGGGCCCTCGCCGAGGGCTTGATTCTCGGCGTGCCCGAGGCGGTGTCCACCGGGCGCCGCACCGGCCGTGCGGAGCTCGACGAGCACGCCGAAGGCGTCCACTACACCGAGATCGACGTCGACCTGCGCGCGTCGAAGCGTAGCCGCACCGAGATCCTCGACGATCTTCGCGGACGGCTCGACCAGCTCCCCGGCATCGTCGTGAACATCGGGCAGCCCATCTCGCACCGTCTCGATCACCTGCTCTCGGGGGTGCGGGCGCAGATCGCGGTGAAGATCTTTGGCGACGACCTCGAGGGCCTGCGCGGCAAGGCGCAGGAGATCTTCGCGGCGATGTCGAACGTTCCTGGCGTGGTCGACCTGCAGATCGAGAAGCAGGTGCTCATCCCGCAGCTCACGATCCGCGTGAAGCGCGACCAGGCGAGGAACTACGGCCTCGCGCCGGGCGCCCTGGCCGAACGCCTGGAGGGCGCCCTGGCCGGCAAGGTGGTGGGCCAGGTACTCGACGGGCAACGCACCTTCGACGTCGTGGTGCGCTTCGACGACGCCGCGCGCGCCGATCCGACGGCGCTCGGCAATGCCCTGGTCGATACGCCGGCGGGCAAGGTGCCGCTGCGCGTGCTGGCCGAGGTGGTCGAGGCTTCCGGGCCCAACCAGATCGTCCGTGAGAACGCCCAGCGGCGCATCGTGGTCTCCGCCAACGTCTCGGGGCGAGACCTGGGCGCGGTGGTCGGAGAGATCCGGCAGAAGGTGGGCAGCGACGTCGATCTGGCGGGCTACTTCGTCCGGTACGGGGGGCAGTTCGAGAGCCAGGAGGCAGCGACGCGCCTGATCTCGCTGCTGTCCCTGATCTCGTTCGCGATGATCTTCATCGTCTTGTACACCCACTTCAAGGACTGGCGCCTGGTGGCCATGATCCTGCTCAACATCCCGCTGGCGCTGATCGGCTCCGTGGCGGGCATCCTGCTCACGGACCGCACGTTCTCGGTCGCGACGCTGATTGGCTTCATCACGCTGTGCGGCATCGCATCACGCAACACCATCATGATGATCTCGCACTACGTCCATCTCGTGAAGGAGGAGGGCGAGGCCTTCGACGCCAAGATGGTCATTCGGGGATCGCTCGAGCGGCTCGTGCCCGTGCTCATGACCGCCTTCACCGCCGCGCTCGCGCTCATCCCGCTCGTGCTGGCCAAGGGTCAGCCCGGCAAGGAAATCCTCTACCCGGTGGCGGTCGTGATCCTCGGCGGGCTCACCAGCGCCACCTTGCTCGACCTCATCGTCACCCCCGCCGTGTTCTACAAGTTCGGCCGCCCGGCGCTCGACAAGTTGCTCGCCGCCGAGGCGGACCATGTCAACGGACCTCGACAGGAGACCCAGCATGCGCAACCGTTCCCTTCTCCCTAGCCTTCTCGTCGCCTTCGCCGCCGCCGCCGCCCTGGGCGGCTGCAAGAGCAGCGGCGCCAAGGACGACCCGCACGCCGAGCCCCGTGGAGCGTCCGCGATGCCCGCTCCGCCCTCGGTGCCCAAGCCCCACGGTGATCACGACGCCCAGCACGGGGGCGTGGTCATGATGACCGCCGACCTGCACGTCGAGACCGTCCTGGGCAGCGACGGCAAGTACCGTGTCTACTGGAGCGATGCGGCCCGCGACCCGCTCGCCGCCTCCAAGCTCGAGAAGGTGACCCTGACCATCGTCCGGCCAGGCGAGGCGCCCGAGGAAGTGACGCTGGCCAAGGACGCTTCGGACAAGCTCTGGGAAGGCCAGGGCAAGCCACTCGCGGAGCCTGCCAAGGCCGATATCACGTTGACGTACAACGGGCCCGGCCAGGCCCCGACTCCGCAGAAGATCGTCTTCCCGGAAGCACACGCAGGCCCCGCAGCCGGGCACGCGGCATCGGGTGAGCACGCGCACCCCGCGCCGCACGGCGGGCAAGTGGCCACGACCAAGGGCGGCCACATCGAGCTGCTCGCGACGCCCGACGGATCGTTCAAGCTCTGGCTGCTGGATGCCAACCTGGCGAATCGTCCCGCCGCGGGCGCGAGCGCCACGGTCAAGGTGGCGGTCTCGGGCTATGCGGACGTGCCGCTCTCGGTCGTCGGTGACCACCTGGAAGGCAAGGGAGCCGAGATCCAGGCCGAGCACGCCACGGCAGCAGTCACCGTCAAGGTAGAGGGTGAGGCGGAGACCGCCCGGTTCACGCTGCACTTCGAGAAGGCCGGACATCAACATTAGCCTTTGACGCGAGCCTTTCACGCGGGTCGCTCCGCTAGCGCAAGGCCCTGATCGGGATGACAGGCATGGATGACCGCGCGAAGATCGACCGAACGAAGCGTGGCAGCGCGACCGGCCGGCGGCTTGCGGGCGCGTTCGTCGCCGTGCTGTTGCTCTTTGCCGCCGCGATGGTGGTCGAGTTGGTGTCGCTCAACGACGTCGCCGATGCCGAGGCCGAGGTGGCGCGCCTGGATCACGCCAAGCACGCCGGTCACATGGCCGCGGCCCTGGTCCGCGACCAGTACATTCATCAGGCGCATTCACTGATCGAGCTCGACACCAGTCACCTCGAGCACTACGTCGAGGCGGTCGAGGCCACGCGTCGCTCGGTCCACCACCTCCAGGCTCTCGCCGAGACCCAGGAGGAGAAGGGCCTGGCGGCCGAGATCGCGAGGCTGGCCGAAGCCAACGACGCGGAGTTCGCGGCGGCCATCAGGCCCGTGCTGCTCGGCGCTGACCCCGCGGCGGTGCGAAAGCTGGGCGCGCGTCTCGAGTCCGTGGTCGACCGGGTCGTGCGGATCAACGAGCGGCTGAACGCCTCGTTCGAGCGACGCAGCGACGAGGCGCGCGCGCGTGCGGCCGACATCCGTGCAGATGCAAAGCGCACCACGCTCCTGTGCTTCGGTCTCGCGATCGTGCTCTCTGCAAGCCTCGGTCTGTGGCTCACCCGATCGATCGTGAGACGCGTGGAAGCCCTGCGAGTCGGCGCTCGGCGAGTCGGCAGTGGTGACCTGGCCGCACGCATCGCGCTGCCGGGGCGCGACGAGTTCGCCGAGCTCGCGAGCGCCTTCAACCAGATGACGGAGAACCTGGCGAAGAACCAGGAGGCGCTCGTCCGGTCACAGAAACTGGCGTCGATCGGCCAGGTGGCGGCGGGCGTCGCGCACGAGATCAACAATCCGCTCGGCGTGATCCTCGGCTACTCGAAGCTGCTGCGCAAGCAGGCCCGGCCGGGTGAGCTCGAGGAGCTCGGCATCATCGAGGAGGAGGCCGTGCAGTGCCAGCGCATCGTCCAGGGTCTTCTCGACCTGGCGCGGCCGCAGCAGCTCGACGTGGAGTCCATGGACCTCGTCGAGCTCGCGCGCGACGCGGTGGGTCGTCTCGAGGAGGCGGGCGCCCTCGGTGGGTGCCGCGTGGAGACCCCGGAGCAGAGCGTCAGCGTCGTCGTCTCCGGTGACGCCGGCAAGCTTCGTCAGGTCATCGCCAACATCGTCATGAACGCGGCGCAGGCGACGCCTGCGCAGCGGCCGGTCACGATCGATGCGTCCTCGGATGCGGAAGGTGCGGTCTTGACGGTGGCCGACAGCGGTCCGGGCATCGCGGCGGACGTGTTGCCGCACGTCTTCGATCCGTTCTTCACGACCAAGCGGAAGGGCACCGGGCTCGGGCTCGCGATCGCGCAGGCCATCGTCGACGCGCATGGCGGACGCCTGAGCATTGATACGGCGCCGGGTCGGGGCACGCGCGTGTCCTTGCACCTGCCCGTGGTGAAGCTCAAAGAGGAGCGTGTTCCATGACCCGGGCTCGGGTCCTCGTCGTCGACGACAAGGACAACAACCTCAAGCTGCTGAAGAAGATCCTCTCGCCCGAGTTCGACGTCACGCTGGCAAACGACGGGATCCGCGCGATCGCCTTGCTGTCCGCCGGAGACTACGACGTCGTCGTGAGCGACATCAAGATGCCGGGCGCCGACGGCATGGCGGTGCTGCGCGAGACGAAGCGCCTCCGGCCCAATGCCGAGGTGATCTTGATGACGGCGTACGGCACCGTGCAGAAGGCTGTCGAGGCGATGAAGGAGGGCGCCTACGACTATCTGTCGAAGCCGTTCGAGCCCGACGAAGCCCTCATGCTCGTGCAGCGGGCCGCCGAGAGACGGCATCTCAAGGAACGCGCTCGCGACCTCCAGGCAGCGCTCGAGGGCGCCTATCGCTTCGAGAACCTGGTCGGCGCGAGCCCGGCGATGCGCAAGGTTCTCGACCTCATGCAGCGCGCCGCCGACTCGGACACGACGGTCCTCATCACCGGCGAGAGCGGCACCGGCAAGGAGGTCGTGGCACGATCGATCCACCTGGCGGGCGCACGCCGGCAGCGGCGCTTCGTGCCGGTGAACTGCGGAGCCATCCCGGAGGCGCTCGTCGAATCGGAGCTGTTCGGCTACGTGAAGGGCGCCTTCAGCGGCGCCGCCGCAGACCGGCGCGGGCTCTTCGAAGAGGCGGACGGCGGCTCGCTCTTCCTCGACGAGATCGGAGAGCTGCCGCTGGCCATGCAGGTGAAGCTCAATCGAGCCCTACAGGAGCGGGCGATCCGGCGCGTCGGCGGCACGGCGGAGAACCCGATCGACGTGCGCGTGATCGCCGCGACGAACGTCGATCTCAAGGCCAAGATGGCCGCGGGCGGGATCCGGGAGGATCTCTACTATCGGCTCAACATCTTTCCGATCCACGTCCCGCCCTTGCGCGAGCGGCGTGACGACATCCCGGCGCTCGCTGCGCTGTTCGTCGAGCGGCATGCGCGCAAGGACCGGCACCCCGAGGGCTTCACGGCGGAGGCGCTGTCAGCGCTCGTCGACTACGACTGGCCCGGCAACGTGCGCGAGCTGGAGAACATCGTGCAGCGTGCCCTCGCGGTCTCCGACGGGCCCCGCATCGGGGTGGGCTCGCTGCCGGAGGATCTCGGCGCCGTGCGCCCGCGCGGTCCGGCGGGAGCGCGCATCGAGACGCTCACCTACCGCGAGGTCCTCGAGCTGGCCAAGGATCGCGCCCTGCGCGACTACCTGGTCGCGCTCATGAAGGACATGAACGGAAACGTCACGCAGGCGGCCGAGCGGGCCGGCGTCGAGCGGGAGAGCATGCACCGGCTGCTCAAGCGCTACGGCGTGCGTTCGGAAGACTTCAAGCCGAAGTCGTGAAGCGCAGCTCTCGCTGCGGCCCGGAGGTCGCCAGGCGCCGCGGTCATGGGCTGGCCGTCACGTGCAGGTGCCCCATCATGCCGCGCTCCGCGTGCTCCAGAATGTGGCAGTGGTACATCCACGTGCCCGGGTCACCGTAGCGGACGGCAAAGCGGAGCGTGGTCTTGCGCGCGACGTTCACGGTGTCCTTCCAGCCCTGCCGCAGGGGTGCGGTCCCCGCGACGTCGAGCACCTGGAAGAACATGCCGTGCAGATGAAACGGATGATCCATCTCGGCGTCGTTCTGGATCTCCCAGATCTCCACGTCGCCTTGCGTCGCCAGCGTCGGCGTCACGTCGGGATAGCGCTCGCCGTTGATGAAGAAGCGCGGCTCGACGAGGCCCTTCTCCTCCTCGGTCAGCACGAACCTCCGGATCGGCGTTCCAGGCGCCAAGGGCAGGGCTTCGAACGAGCCCCACGAGGTCGGCAAGGGCGGGGGCGGCGAGGATGCCTCCGCGGTGAGCTCCACGGTGAACAGGTCGAGTGGTCCTGGATCGGGAATGTCGTGTCCGCGATCGTAGTGAAGTGTCTGCAGCGCGATGGTGCCACCGCGCGCGCCACGTAGCTCCACGAGCACCTCGTAGCGCTCACCTGGCGCGATGAGCAGCGTGTCGGTCGTGTACGGTTCGACGAGCAGGCCGCCGTCCCAGCCAATCACCAGCAGGGTGTGGCCTTCCAGCGCGAGATTGAAGTAGCGGCCATTGGCCGCGTTCACGAAGCGCCAGCGCTCGCGTGAGCCACTCGAGGCCTCCAGCGCTGCCTTCGAGTGCCCGTTCACCAGCAAGACGTTGCCCTGGCGGCCGAGCATCAGGTCGAGCTGTCCAGTCTGCGAGGAGAGCTGGCCGGTGGCCTCCAGCTTCACGTCGTCGAGCACGAAGACGCGGTCGGCGGCGACCTCCGGTTCGACGCCGCCGCGCACGACGATGGGCGCGTAGAGGCCGCGTTCGATCTGCGTGTCGCTGTCGACGTGCGGGTGGTACCAGAACGTGCCCGCGTCGGGGACGTCGAACACGTAGTCGAAGGTCGCTCCCGGCTCGATGGGCAACTGGCTCGCGGGTGTGCCGTCGGAGGCATTGGGTACGCGGAGCCCATGCCAGTGGATGGTCGTGGCCTCCGGCAGCTGGTTGCTGAAGTGAACGATGACGTGATTGCCCTGGCGAACGTCGAGGAGCGGTCCGGGCGTGGTCGCCAGCGATCCTTCGATCGAGGCGTCCCTGTAGGCCCAGATATCGGCGCGCTTTCCCGCCAGGAGCTCGGCGCTGGCCGGGACCGCGACCAGGTTGACCTCGACGACCTCGGGATCCGGGTTCACGTCCACCAGCGTGGTGAGGGCGAGCGGCTCGGGCGCCGGCGAGGCCGAGGCACCGCAGGCCGCGCACGCGCCCAGCAGCAGCACCGCGGAGATCGGGGCGTTTCGAGTCACCCAGGAAGCCTGCGCGTCATGAGCCAGCCAATCAATCCGTAACCCGTCCAGTCACGGGTCGGTGACCGAGAGCGTTACACTTGACGCTGGCTCTCGGGGCGTGGTCGCCTGGCACAGTCGTTTCTGCCGGTACCCCTCAGGAGGCCTCGATGTACGCGTCCGCAAAGAACCTTTTACGTCTCAGTCTGCTGGCCGCGCTCGTGGCTGCGACAAGTACTTCGATTGCCTGCATGGACGAGGGCCATGGCGGCGGCGCGGGCGCACCGGCGGCGCCCTCGATGCTCACCGGCTCGCTGCTCTCGGGCGGAGCGCACCTGATCTGGCAGGACAACTCGGACAACGAGACCCAGTTCATGGTGATGCGCAAGGAGATGGGCGCGGCGGACTACACGGTCGCGTCCTCCCCACCGTTCGATACCACGCAGTACCACGACGCACCGCTGACCTCGGGCACGACCTACGTCTACGCGGTGATGGCGATGAACGACTCGGGGGAGTCGGAGCTATCCAACGAGGTCATGGTCAGCATTCCTTAGCGGCGCGAAACCTCCTGGATGCCCAGGCGTCGGGACGCTTGCCTAAAGAAGCTGCAGTAGCGCCGAACGAGAAATCGCGAACGCCTGGTCGGCCGTGAGCGTCGTGCCGTTCTCCATCAAGTTGCCCTGGCCGGGCTGCGTGTCGGCGAGCGGGTCGGGATACACCGTGCCGGAGACGCCGCGGTTCTCGACGTGCTGGAGCGCCAGGAAGTGTGCGACCTCGTGGGCGAGCACGCGCGCCTGTGCCGTGTCATCAGCGTACTTCAGGAGCACCACGCCGTAGTAGTAGCTGCCGCGCAGGGGCGGCCCGGGCGTGCCCAGGCTGAGGCCGCCCACACCCGCGGGCAGCGAGTCGACGACGAACACGTCGAGGGCAGGGGCACTTACCTGGCCGGCCACGAGCGCCGGCAGCATCGCCGACATGCTGGTCGGGGTCTCTTGCGGCTCGGTGAAGTCGGTGAGGCTCGAGAGTCCGGTGCCAGGCAGCGCCACGATGCTGTCGAAGACGATCGTGACGCCGACCTGCGCGAAGATCGCCTGCACCTCGTCGGCGAGGCTGGGCGGCGTCATGAATGTGAAGTCGTCCGAGACGGCGACGAGGTTCAGATGCAGCACGCTCGCACCGTCCTCCGGCGGCAGCAGCACGGTGACGTGCACGGGGCCGGGGGTGTCGCTGGCGACGCGAAGCGTCGTGGTTCCGGCGGGCAGCGCCTGGCCGGGACGCTCGGGGAAGATGTGCGTGAACGTACCCAGGCGGACACTCTGGTAGAGCCCGCCGGCCATGTGGCCGATCTGCTCGTCGACGTAGCTCTCCTGCATGGCCGAGCCAGGCGGACTCGCCACGTCGAGGCCCACGTGCTCGGTGCCGTCGGCGGTGCGCAGGGCGCCGAGAGCGTAGAGCGCGCTCGGTGCCCCGTTCACGACCACGGTGAGCGAACGCGTGCTGGATGGGACGTCGAAGGTCAGCTCCTCGGAGAATCCCGACGCCTCGACCGTGAGGTCCGCCTCGAGCGTGCGCGGCGGGAGTCCTGCGTCGGGCGAGGACGCGGCGCTGCCGCTGCAGGCCCCGAGGGCGGCGAGAGCCAGAGTTAGCCAAAGAATCGGACGCATTCGCGACCTATATCACGGCCGCCGAACGACACCGGCTCAGGGATGCTCCTCGCACATGTCGGGCGTCTGCGCGCGGTCGCCGCCGCAGGGCTGACCGTCCGGGATGCACAGGTTCGTTTCGAGGCAGAAACCGCACGCGGCCTCCATGGTGCAGAGCGGGCATTCGTCGAACTGCGGGCAGTTGGCCGACGAATCGGCGTCGAAGCACCCCAGCGCCGCTCCGGCCAACAGCGCGAGCAGGAGCACCACGGCGCTGAGGCGGGCCCAGATCACGACTTCGTTGGTCTCACGCGGTAGATGGTAAGCCCGTCGGCGGCCAGCACGGCCTCCAGGAAGAGCGGCGTGCTGGCCGGGGCCGCGCAGCAGTCCTCGTTGGCACTCCCTGCGGCGACCACGTAGGTCACACCGTAGCGCTGCGCCAGGGTGCGAAAGGCCGTCTCGTCGCCGGAGCGCATGGCGCCGTACATGGCGGCTCGATCGCGGACGCGTTGCTCGTGATCGACATAGGGGTTCGACATGGTATCCGGTACGCAGACGACGTGACGCCCCGCGGGGACGACGGCGTACATGGCATGCCGATCATCGGTGAGGAACACATCGGACGCACCGGCCTGTGTGCGTGCGAAGCGGCTGGTGATGCCGAGGTCCGTGTCGGCTTCGAATGCCTGAGCCCGTGCTCGCCACTTCGACTGCGAGTCCGCGCGCAAGAAATGCGGATAGAGCACGAGTCCGAGAGCCACCGCCGCGGCCACCGCGGCGGGCTGCTGCCAGCGCTCCTGCCGGACGACCAGGCGAGCGATGGCGTACATGCCCAGGCCGAAGAGGAGCGACGCGAGCGCGGTGAAGTAGAAGAAGAAGTGGAACGTGGGCACCAGCATGGGCCACGCCGTCTTGCTATCCGCGAAGGCCTCGTACACCAGCAGCGCCATCACGACGGTGAGAAGCGCCGCCATGACGACGCGCGCACCAGGCCGGGCCCAGTCGGGCCGACGCCACAGTGCCACCGCCCCGACGCCCGCGATCAGGAAGCGCGCGCTGAAGAGGGCCTCGAGCATGCTGCGTTCGGACTGTCCGCCGAAGCGCGCGGGCACCGGGTTGACCGTGTGCAGCCCGTAGGCGCCGGCGAGTGGCGCGAGCAGCGGCAACGCCGCGAGCAGGGAGAGGGCGCCGATCGTGAGCAGGCGCTCCAGGTGGCGTCGGCGCGCCTCGGCCGCACCCGTCACCAGCGTGTGTGCCGTCACCAAAGCGACCGCGCCGCTGAGGATCGCGGCCGGTGCCACATGGCCGAGAAACGTCAGGCCGAGCAGGAGACCCGCGCTGATGTCCCAGATCCGGCGCCCGCTGCGCAGCCCGTGCACCCAGGCCGCCGCGGCCAGATAGAAGACGCCCTGGACGAAGTGAACCGGCCAGAGCCATGGTGTGTAGGTGGCCTGTGACCAGGTGTTGAGCCCCGGATCACCGAGGAAGAGAAACGACGCCAGGCACGCGACGGCCAGCCAGCGACCGAAGAGCAAGCGGGCGAGCAAGAAGAAGCCGATCGGCGCGAGCAGGTTCAGCACGGCCCCGGCGCGAGCGTAGACGTGGATAGGTGAGGCGTCGGTCGCCGCGCTGATCACTGCGATCACGGCGGGAACCAGCGGCGTGTACCAGGATCGTTCGCCCGGGTACATCGGATCCTCTCCAAGGCGCCCGTCGAGCATGCTCTGGGCCGCGCCCGCGTCGCGGTAGAGGTCGACCTCCGGGGGAACGGCGAGACCGCGTGTAGCCCGCAAGCCCCCCACCAGCGCGACCAGCACCAAACCGGCAGCCAGGAGCTCCGGCAGACATCGTCGAATCGCGCGCACCCATCCCACCCCCGAGACGACTCGTAGTCCACGTTGTCCCAAGGACGCAAGTAACCGCGATGGTTACAGTGTGATCTTGGCCTTCGGCAGCGGCGATCTCCGGCCGGGCTGCCCTCGAGAGCGCGCGCTCGACGGCTTCATTGATGTTTAGCACGAGCGAGTCGGACCCCAACGTTGCCATCCGAGTCGGTGACCGCCAGCCTGACCGGGTGCGTGCCTGCAGTGAGCGGCGCATCGAACGTCTTCGGGGTGAGGCTCAGTCGTGATCATCCAGGTCATCGGCAACGATTCCGTCGCGCTCGAGAGCCTTCGCTGTCGCCGGACCGGCGACCGTGCCTTCGGGATGCGTGTACCAGCCCGCGTCGCCCTTGCCGAGCCGGTCGCGGACCTTGAGGATCGTGAACATGCCGCCCATGTCGATGTACCCGAACGGGCCCTCGGCGCCCTTCATGGGCACGCTGTTCTTCGGCATCGGCATGCCCATCTCGCCCATCTCGCCCATGCCGTTTTGACCCATCGACATGTAGCCAGGGATGAGCTTGCGAATTCGTCGGTCTGCGCCGCTCACATCGGCACCCACGGTGACGGGCACGTCGTGGCCCATCTGGTTCATCACATGGTGGGTCATGTGACAGTGGAATGCCCAGTCACCCGGTGCATCCGCCACGAACTCGACGACGCGCACGGAGCCGACCGGAACGATGATGGTCGTCTCGGGAACCTGCGCCGACAGTGGCACCTGGCCGCCATCGGTCTCGACGATGCGGAAGGCATGCCCGTGGATATGCATCGGGTGGTGATCCATGGGGCTCAGGTTCCCCAGCCGGATGCGAACCAGGTCTCCGCGCTCGACGACGAGCGGGTCGGTGCCTGGGAAGGCTCGACTGTTCATCGTGAGCAGGTTGAAGTCGCTCATCTCCATCGGGTCGGGCCGGCGAGCACCCGCCTCGACGCGCCATTCGTGAAGCATGATGGCGAAATCGCGGGCTGCGCGTCGGCGCCCGCGCGGATGCACGACGATCATGCCCTGCATCCCCAGCGCAATCTGGGTCATCTCGTCGAAATGTGGGTGGTACATGAAGGTGCCGGGCTTGCGAAACGTGAACTCGTAGGCGAAGGTCTCGCCCACCGGAATGGCCTTCTGATTGAGCCCGGCCACTCCGTCCATGCCATTCGGTAGCAGCACGCCGTGCCAGTGAACCGAGGTGGGTTCCGGCAGGCGGTTGGTCACGTAGAAGCGGCATCGATCGCCCTCGTCGACCTCGATGGTTGGTCCGGGCGTACGGCCGTTGTAGCCCCAGCACTCGACTGTGAGCCCGGGCACCAGCTCGTGCATGACCGGCTCGGTCACGAGGTGGAAGACCTTCACCCCGGCGACGACCTTCCACGGCAGCCGCCCGCCATTGGGTGTGACGACGGTGCCGCCGCTCGACCAGCCCTTGGGGACCGAACGCGGCGCGGCACGCACTTTCTGGGCACCCGCCTTCGCTGCGGGCTTCGGCTCGTCACCATGCGCGTGCCCCTCGTGGGGCACCGCGCCGGCGCGCCTGGCGGCGAGGACGGCGCCGCCCATCGCGGCACCGGTGAGCAGCAGATCACGACGTGAGATGGACAAGGTTACTCCTCCTGGTCGTTCGATCGTTCCGCACGATCGCTTGGCTCTTGCATGGCGGACTCGCCCGAGTGACGCGACATCGAGCCTGCCCTCAGCTGGTCGACCTCGGCGAGGGCCACCCAGTAGTCGAGTAGCGCATCGATGTAGAGGTCTTCGGACGCGATGTGGTCGCGGCGCAGCGTCAGGAGCTCGAAGGGCGAGAGATTCATGGCGTTGTATTGGCGTACGGCTTCATCGAGTAGTCGCTCGCGCAGCGGCAGGACGACGGTCTGCATGCGCACGGCGCGAGCGTGCGACGAGGTGAGTTGCTGGGCGACTCGTCGAGCGACCGCGCGGAGCTCGATCGCCACGGCGGTGTACTCGTGCTGCGCCCGGCGAAGGCGCGCCCAGGCGTGAGCGCGCCGGCCTTGACCCTGATTGAAGATCGGCAGCGAGAAACGGAGGGCCGGGCCGGCACTCCATCCGTCTTCTTCCTGGTGGACGGCGACGCCCACGCCGACCTCGGGCATGAAGCTGTCGAACCTGGCCACGCCGACGTCGGCGCCAGCGGCTTCGATCGTCCACCGGCTGGCGTCGAGGTCGAGGCTCGCCGCCACGGAGGCCCGCTCCAGATCCGCGACCACCGGCGCCGCCGACGGCACCTCGGGCAGGGGTGCGAGGCGCCATCCGGTCTCCTTGCCGGTGAGGCCGAGGAGCGCGTTCAGCTCCTCGCGCGCGGCCACATGGTCCGCTTCGGCGCCGCTCAGCGCGACGAGCGCCTCTTCCTCGAAGACCTCCTCCCGCGTGAGGGCGAAATCGGTGATGTTGCCGGCCTGGTGCAGGCCACGCGCGAGCTCTGCACCCGCCCGCGCCGTCTCGGCCACGACGCGCCGGAGGGCGAGGCGCTGCTCGGCCGCGGCGGCCTGGTAGAACGTGATCTTCGCCATCGCGATGAGCTCGACCGTCATTGCCGTCGCGCGCCGGCGCACGGCGCGCATCGCGGCATCGCGCGCCTTCACGCGCGGAAGGATGCCGAGCACGCCCGAAACGTTCTGAATGACGGAGAGCTCCACGCGGCGTGCGCCATCGTCGAGCGGAAAGACCACCTCGGCCTCGACCTCGGGGTTCGGCAAGGCCCGGGCAATTCCCAGGCTCGCGCCGGCCTCCGACAGCGCCGCGAACGCGACCTGCAAGCGCGGGCTCGAGAGCACCGCCACGAGCGCCGCGCTATCCGCGGTGAGCGGAGCCGCGAGGAGCTCCTCGACTCGCGCCTGAGCCTTCGGTGGACGAGCCCAGGTCTCGCGCCACTCCGCCGCGAGACCCGTCCTTTGCAGCACGGCGGCGTGCACCGGATCGAAGAGCGCGTCGCGCGACGGTATGCAGGCGGACAGGAGCGCACCCGCGGCGACCACGATCACTACTTGTTGTGCCACGGTACGCATCAGTGACCTCCGTGACCGCCCGGCTTGCTCGCGTCGTGCTGGTGGAGGCCGGCGGCGTGCGAGGCGTCGAAGGCCTTGGACCACTCGACGAGCGTCTCCAGCTCAGCTCCCTTCACCGCGCCTGCATCGTCCATCGGCATCGTGGGCTCCTTACCGGTGACGCCGAGGACGACGCGGATCGTCTGACCCACCTCGGCCGCGTGATGACCGCCGAAGGGGTACGTGTCGATCGAGAAGTGGCCGAGCGTCTTCTTCTTCGCCTTCTTGCCGGAGGAGGAGTGGCATCGGCCGCAGTGCTTCTCGAAGATCGGCTTCGCGCGCTCGTAGGCGGTGCGCTCCGCGGTGGCGATCGCGTCCTTGTCACTTCCTGCCCCTGGCTTCACCGGCGCAGCAGCGCCATGCCCTGCGTGCGGGTCGGCGGGCGGTGCCGCCGGCGCCGCTGGCTTGGCGCCGCCATGACCAGCGTGTGGGTCGGCCGGTGCCGTCGGCTTCGGCTCTGCGGGCTCCTTGGAGGTGGGCTCGCTGCCGCCGCCATGGCCCGCGTGTGGGTCCGCCGCCCCATCGCCGGGCGGATTCTGTTCCGCCGCCGTCGCGGCGGGCTGCTGCCCGGACGGCGCGGCAGGGTTCGCCGGATGGGTCGATGCTGCCGGGGGAATGACGTCCTTGGGGCTGCAGCTCGCAAGCGCGAGCCAGGCGACAGAAACCAGAGTGGGTGCAGTTCTCATCGGCGTGACCCTAACCGACTCCCAGTGATTGTGGCAGTGACCCGGCGGATCGCCGCGTGACCCTGGGAGTTACAGTCTCGCGCTCTCGCCTCGCCGGATCCGCAGCACGAAATGTGTCGTTGCCGCACACCTCGGTCACGTGCGAGTCACGCAGTGCGCTAGGGTTTCCGGGTGACGACGGTCCCCGGCGATGCGCACGAGTCGGTCTGGCGAGGCCGGCTCTTCCTGGGCAGCGGCTGGCTCGTGTACGCCGGCCCGGTGGGTCCGACCACGCCACACGCGCACCACGCGTTCCAGATCGTTTCGTCTTCGGAAGGCGTCCTGCTGCAAGGGGCGCAGGATCCGGTCCCGGTCGCGTGTCACCAAGCGATCATCCCCTGCGACACGACGCACACCA
The DNA here is from genome assembly GCA_046595695.1 of Haliangiales bacterium. Classification (GTDB taxonomy): domain Bacteria; phylum Myxococcota_A; class Polyangia; order Haliangiales; family SHYZ01; genus JBKJOI01. The sequence continues at coordinate 16,427 of JBKJOI010000042.1, forward strand.
CGATCGGGGTCACGTCCTTCGCGCTCCTCGTCTACGTGGAGCCGGATACGCGGACGGGACGCGCGCTCCACACGGTCATCAACCGCGCGGTCCAGTCTGCGGTCGGGTGGGCCGCCGCCGGTCAACCGCTCTCATCGATGCCGCAGGTCGCTCGCCCGCGCACGTGGGACGAAGCGCGGGCGACGGCCGACCTCCTCATCGAGACGCTGGCGCGCGACGGCGTGCGTCGCGCTCCCGTGCACCCGGCGGTCAGGCGCGCGATGGCGCTGATCGCTGCCAGCGACCATGAGCTGCGATTGCCGGTCGTCGCCGAGACCATCGGCGTCTCGGAGAGCCGGCTCTCCCACCTTTTCAGCGAATCGGTCGGTGTCCCGTTCAGGGTCTACGCGCTCTGGCGCCGCCTGCAGCGAGCCGCAGCCGCCCTCGCCGACGGTGCGAGCATCACCGACGCCGCTCACGGCGCGGGGTTCGCAGACGGCCCGCATCTCACTCGAACGTTCCGCAGGATGTTTGGCATTGCGCCCTCGGAGGTTGCAGGAGTTGCCGATTGGATCGCCGATCCTCATCCTGCGGGCCCACTCGAATAGCAGCTCCATTCAAGCGTTCCCGGGCGCGGACAGGCATCGTGACCGGCATGGGCTCGTTTCTGGTGTATCCCCTCGCGTGTGTCATCCCCGTGACCCTGCTGGTGTGGTTGGTTGCCGAGGACGTCTCCTACTGGATCGTCGGGCCGCCGATCATCCTCGTGGTTGCCCTGTTGGTCATCGCGCTCGAACGATGGCGCCCCTACGCGCGTGCGTGGCAAGGCGTCGGCCCTGATACGCCTACGGATCTGCTGCACTACGGATCGAATGTCCTCGCCAACCAGGCTGCTGCGTTCGCGTACGGCAGCGTCCACGGGCTCACCGGCGGCGCCCTCACCGTCTGGCCATCGGCATGGCCGTTCGCCGCGCAGTTCATTCTCGGCCTCGTCGTGCTCGACCTCGGACTCTACGGAGTGCACCGGGCGAGCCATCGAATCGGCTGGCTATGGCGACTCCACGCCATCCACCACAGCCCGCGGCGTGTGTACTCGCTCAACAGCCAGAGACGACACCTCGTCCACGAGCTGCTGGAGGGCGCCCCTGGGCTCGTCTTGCTGTCACTACTGGGTGCGCCTTCCCCAGTCGTCGCGTGCGCGCTCGCTGCTGTCACCATCCACCTGTTGTTCCAGCATGCCAACATCGCCTACCGCGTCGGAGCCCTGCGACGCGTGTTCGCCGTTGCAGAGTTGCACCGCTGGCACCACCAGCGGCGCTACGCCGATGTCCAGGGCAACTACGCCGCCGTCTTCGCGCTGTGGGACGAGCTCTTGGGGACCGCCTTGCCGCAACGTGGAGACGCACCACTCGACGTAGGCATGGACGACGAACCGGATCTCCCGTCCGATTGGCTCGGACAGCTGGCATGGCCATTCCGCGCCCGGCGCCTCGGCACCAGGAAGCCCCACGAAGCCGGCCTGCCGCCATCGTGACCCAACCGCAGATCATCCACTACCATGCTCGCGTCGCAGGCGCGTGAGATGGGCGAGCTGCGCGAGAAGCTGGACGAGATGGATTCGGAATGAGTAGGGGCGGCAGGCGCCGCGCCTGGCTCGAGCCCGGGTCCTCATCTTCCATCGCGGAGCCCGTCCAGCGCCTGCTGCATGGTGGCCTGGATGGCGGCGGAGGCCACGACCGGATCTTCACCCGCGCCGACCTGGACAGGCGGCAAGATGCGTACGCGGATCGTGAACGGCAAGGGCAGGTAGGGTAGCCAGGGCCCCGCAGCCAGTCCCCAGGGCAGCGCCAGCGCCAGCGGGAAGCGCTCGAGACGCGCCCACTTCGGCATGCCGAGTCGCTCGGCGATCCAGCGGCCCTCCGAAAATATGACCGCGCTGCGGTGCGCGCCCTGCGCCACGATCGGGACGATGGGTACGCCTTGGGACTGCGCGAGCCGGACGTAGCCGGTGCGCGGCAGGATCACGACCTCGTCGCGACGGCGAAAGCTTCGATAGGCGTCCAGGTCGCCTCCGGGATAGACGAGGACCTGGCCGCCGCCCGCCAGGACGCGCGTGGCATTGGCGGGCGATGCGGCGACGGCGCCGACCTTCTGCAGCAGCCGTCCGAGCGGCGTGAACTGGCGCATGGCGAAGTCGTGCGCGAGCGCATAGAGCGGGCGCTCGGGCCCGCCCAGCCGCCAGAGCAGCGGCAAGGTGCAGAAGAGGTCGGG
>JBKJOI010000087.1:0-4531 GCA_046595695.1 Haliangiales bacterium
CTGGCCCGGCAACGTACGCGAGCTGGCCAACGCGCTCGAACGCGCCGCGATCATGGCGACCGGCACGACGCTGACCGAGGCGGACTTCGCGTTCGCCACCCGGGCGACCGGCACGCGTGCGTCGACCGGCACGCTCGAGGAGCTCGAGCGCGAGGCCATCCGCGCCGCCCTCGAGCAGGCCGGCGGCAACCGCAAGCGCGCCGCGGATCGGCTCGGCATCGGCCTGCGCACGCTCTACGAGAAGCTGAAGCGTTACGATCTGAGCTGAGCAGCCGAGCCGTGGGCGGGCCGGGCCGACCCGAGGGTCGTCACTACGGGCAGTCCGCCGCGCAGTTGGTGCTGGTCTCGGGGCCGCCGCACACGCCGTCACCGCAGCACATCGTCTGGCCCGGGGTGCACGAGGGTGGCGTGCCGCCACCGCCGCCACCGCCGCCGCCGGTGGCGCCTGGCGTGCCCATGTAGCAGCCGATGGTGTAGGGGAAGCCGCTCGTCGAGTGGTAGTGGTAGTCGCCCTCGGGCCCGACGTGCCCGTTGCAGCGATCGAGGTACTCGGCGCCGGCCTTGGCCGAGTACTGGTACGCGGTCCACGCGTTCGTCGTCGGATCCCCGACCTGGTCCCAGCTGCTCTTCATCTCGACGACGTCCGTGCAACCGGCGTCAGTGCACTCGTAGGGCCCGTACACCGGGAAGCCATCGAAGGCGTAGGCCAGCACGGGCGAGCGCTGATCGGCCGACGGGGCCGCGCTCTCCCACGGCCGGGCCACCAGGTTGGTCTGGGCGAGGCACTGCTGCAGGAGCGCGTGGTAGTGGTACTCGGCCCGCGACGTGTGGCCCAGGCACGCGTCCATGATGCCGTTGTAGATCGGGTCACCGAACGCCTCGGCGGCTGGCTGGGCTCCCTCCATGGCCGCGTAGAACACTAGCCCGTTGACCGCGACCCCGACGCTGCCGAACCTGGTTGCGATGTCGGTCGGCGTGCTGGCGAGCGCCGGGTGGCGCGGCAGCGTGAAGGTGTAGTCGTTCTCCACCAGCGCGTTGGGCGTGATGGGGACGAACGTGTACGGCGGGATCCCGTTGCCAGTGACGACGAGCGACGCCTCGGTGCAGCTCACCCCGAGCCGGGGGGCCGCGTAGCCGTTGCCCGCGCCGGGTGCGCCCCCGACGTCGAGGAAGGCCGCAGCCTCGGGGCAGTCTCCCGGGACCGCGGCGTCGGCGTCGGCGTCTTCACCGCCGGGTGTCGCGTCCGCGGTGCCGGCGCCTCCGCCGTCGGCGGCGGCGGGATCGTCGCCACATCCTGCGAGACCGGCCAGCGCGAGCGCCAGCAGGCCAACGAATCTGTTCTCGATGAGCATGATCGACCGAGCTCCTTCTCGACGGGGTGAGCTATCCGTCGAGGCCTCTCGAAGCAAGAGGCGCGCCGGCAGGACGACCGTGGGATGAACGGAGGCCGCCGGCGAGGGATCGAGGAGATCCGTGGAGTTACACCGGGGCGGGGGCGCGCGGCCCGGGTCGTGTCCCGGCGAGGGTGCGAAAGCCGCGCGCGACGCTGCGGATTCGGCACGCGCGCGCGCTGGCCCGGCTCAATCGAGCCCGATGGCCTCGAGGTCTTCTTCCGACATGCCGAAGAAGTGGGCGGTCTCGTGCAGGACGGTGATGCGGATCTCGTCGTGGACCTCTTCCAGCGAGCGGCACATGCGCTCGATGTTGCGCTGGTAGAGGTTGATCGTGTCGAGGTGGCCCGCGTCGCCCATGCCGTTGGCCTTCTCGGGGTAGGGCGTGCCGTCGAAGTAGCCGAGCACGCGCGGGTCGCCGCCGTCCTCGCTGATGAAGTCGACGGACGGGTAGTCCGAGGCCAGGATGGGCACGTTCTCGAGCAGCTTGCGGATGCGCGGCGGCAGGAGCGCGAGCGCCTCGTCGGCGGCCTTGCCGAAGTCTTCTGCTGAGATCGCCCACGGCGGCTGCGGCTCGGCCAGATCGAAGTCGCGCACCTTCAGCCACGCCGACGCTCGCGACGGCTCGTCGCCGCGCTCCTCGTGCACGAGGCCGAGGCCGTGCCAGGCATCGGCGTTCTCGGGCGCTTCGGACAGGCAGCGGGTGTAGTGCTCGAACGCCTCGTCGATCTCGCCGAGGTCGAAGAAGCAGCGCGCCGCGCGCAGGTGGTAGATGGGGTCGGCGAACTGCACGTCCTCGGGCAGCTCGTCGAGGGCCTCCTTGGCCTCCTCGTCGGCGTCCCCGAGTTGCACCAGCGCCTCGGCCTTGAGCAGGAGCGCGTCCAGGTACTCGTCCTCGTCCTCGGCGAGCTCGAGGGCCTCTTCGACCAGCTTGAGCGCTTCTTCGGGGTCGCCGTCCGGGCCGAGCAGGATCTCGGCGGTGTACAGCATGGGCGAGACGTACTCGGGGTCGGCCTCCATGGCGCGGCGGAACTGCTCGAGCGCTTCTTCTTCGTCGCCTTCGGCCGCGGCCACGGCGCCGAGCAAGGTCAGGGCCTCGGGAGAATCCTTTTCGAGATCGAGGGCTTTCTGGGCGGAAATCTCCGCGTTGCGATGATCGTTCTTCCGGAGCAAATCCCACCCGCGATCGAGGTGAGCGGTGAGCGCGTCCATGCTGGGAGGGGACGCGCCGTTTTTCTTCTTCATGGCGGGTCGGAGTATACCTATCGAGAGAAAAGCGACCATGACGACGAGATCCTTGAATTCGCCCCGCTCCGGCCGGGCCGGTGGCGCCGCCCGCGCCGGTTACGCCGTGCTCGCCGTGGCCGTGCTGCTGCTGACCGGCTGCCCCAAGAGCAGCTTCGACCCCTCGGCACGGCCCAGGCCGCCGCGCACCGCGAACGTGGTTGCCAAGGGTCGCTTCGACTCGGCGCGCGCCCTGTTCGAGCGCGACGAGCACGCCGCGGCGCGCGCCGAGTTCGAGAAGATCGCGCGCGAGTACCCCGACGACCCGATCGCCGAGCAGGCCGCGCTCTACGCAGGCATGGCCGCGTTCCGCGCCGGTGACGCCAGCGGGGCGATCGCGCTGCTCGAGCCGGTCGTACAGAGCGAGGGCGCTGCCGAGGACGTGCGCGTGCGCGCGCGCTTCTTCCTGGGCGTGGCCTACGCCGCCGCCGGCAAGCACGGCGCCGCGCGCAGCCTGCTCGAGCCGTTCTCGGGCAAGCTCCCCGACGGTGACCCCGACCAGATCGAGCTGTTCGCCGCGCTCGCCGCCGCCTACGACGGCCTCGCCGACGCCCCGCGCGCGCTCGAGAGCTACGATCGCTTCTTCCGGCTCGCGCGCCCGGCCGAGCGCGTGCACATCGCCGCGCGGGTCTCGGCGATCGTCGACGGCCTCGACGACGAATCGGCGCGCGCCGCCTACGGCCGGCTGTCCAAGGGCGGCCCGAGCGCCGCCTTCCTGGGCCGGCGTCTGGCGCTCGGCCTGTGCGCCGCCGGCCAGGCGGGCCGCGCGCAGGGCGTGCTCGACGAGACCGCCGAGGCGCGCGCCGCCGTGGGCCTCGAGCGCGACGCCGCCGCGTGCGTCACGCCCGGTGTCGGTGGCGCCGACGGCTCGAGCGCCGACCTGGTCGGCGTGGTCGTGCCGCTCTCGGGCAAGCGCCGCCTGGTCGGCGAGGCCACCCTGCGCGGCGTCACGCTCGCCGCCGGCACGTTCGCGCCGCCCGGCTCGACGCCCGGCGCCGGCGTCGGCTCGAAGGAGGCCGCGCCGCGCCCCTTCTCGGTGTCGGTGCGTGACGCGGGCGATACCCCTGAGCAGGCCGGCAAGGGCGTCGACGAGCTGGTCGCCGAGGGCGCCGTCGCGATCGTGGGCCCCGCCGATCGCGACGCCGCGCGCGCCGCCGCCGAGCGCGCCGAGGCCGCCGGCGTGCCCTTCGTGTCACTCGACGTCGGTGACGGCGCGCTGGTCCAGGGCGCGCCGCACGTGTTCCGCGTGGTCGTGCCGGTCGAGGCGCGCGCGCGCGCCCTGGCCCGCGCCGCCTACGCCGCGGGCGCGCGCGACTTTGCCATCCTGGCCCCCGATATCGCCTACGGGACGCGCGCCACGCGCGCCTTCAAGGAAGAGGTCGGCAAGCTGGGCGGCAAGATCATCATCGAGGTCAGCTACGCCAAGGACGCGACCTCGTTCGTCGATCCGGTCAAGAAGGTGGCCGCGAAGCCGTTCGACGCGCTGTTCGTGCCCGACTCGGCGGCGCGTCTCGAGCTGATCGCGCCGCAGCTCGCGGTCGCCAACCTGGTGGTCGCCGCGCCGGGCGCGCGCAAGCCCAGGCGCGGGCGCACCATCGTGCTGCTGTCGACCGCCGAGGCGCTCGCGCCCTCCTTCCTGCGCGGCTCGGGCCGGTACACCGTCGGCGCGCTGCTCGCGCCCGGCTTCTACCCCGACGACACCCACGCGCGCATCGGCCCCTACGTGCAGCGCTTCCGCGCCGCCTACGGCGCCTTACCCACCTACCTGGACGCCTATGCCTACGACGCCGCGCTGTGCGTGCGCGCGGCGGTCGAGCTGGGCGCCGGGTCCCGCGCCCCCGGGGGGCGGGGGGGCG
>JBKJOI010000163.1:0-3311 GCA_046595695.1 Haliangiales bacterium
TCGAGCTCCTTCGCGAGCTGGGCGGCCTGCTGGCGGATGGCCTGGGTGCGCCCGGTGCGCGTGGCGGTGCGCAGGTGGGGCAGGGCGGCGGCGCCGATCCGGTTCACGATGACCGCGCGTGCCTCGGCGCGGGTCGCCTCGTCGCCGAGCGTGTCGATGAGGTGGCGGTTGAGCGTGGGGTTCTGCTTGTAGCGGGGGTCAGCTTCGACGGCCTTGCGGTACGCGGCGATGGCCTCGCGGCGCGAGTCGGGCTTTTCGAAGTACAGGCCGCCCATGAGGAACGGGATCTCGGCCTGCTTGGGCTGCTGGCGCCACAGCTCGTGGAGCAGGCGCAGCGCGCTGTCGCTGTCGCCGCTCGCGATCAAACGCTTGGCGTCGGCGAGCGTCGTCGCGTCGGCGGGCGCGGCCTTGGCGCCCGCATCGGTGCCGCGGCGCGGCAGCCCGGGCCGACCGGCCAGGTTCCACGCCAGCCCACCGCCGATCACGACCACCGCGGCCAGGACCCAGGTGATCCACGGCCGGGCCGCCCCGGCGTGCGGCTCGTCTCGGCGCGTGGGCAGGCGCTCGGCGGTGGTCGCGCCGGTGGGGACCGTCGAGGCGCGCCCGAAGCCGATGCCGGTGGTCGGATGGGTGCGGCCCGGGCCGCTGTGCGCGTGTGGGGCCGGCGCGGCCTCGGGTGTCGCCGCCAGCGCGGCCGCGAACTGCTCGGGAGTCTGGAAGCGATCAGCCGGCGCCTTGGCGAGCCCGCGCGCGACCGCGGCCTCGAGCTCGTCGGAGAAGCGGCCGCCGGGTCGGCGATCGCGCAGCGCGGGCGGCGGCTCCTCGACGTGCTTGCGGATGAGCTGCAGGGCGTCGACCGCCTGGAAGAGCTTATCGCCGGTGAGCAGCTCGAAGAGCACGACCGCGGTCGAGTACACGTCGGTGCGCGCGTCGACCTTCTTGCCCACCGCCTGCTCCGGCGACATGTAGAGCGGCGTGCCCACGACCGCCGAGGACATCGAGGCCTCGGTGTCGACGAGCTTGGCGAGCCCGAAGTCGAGGATGCGCACGTGGTCACCGGTGCCGGTGGCCTGGGTGAGCATAATGTTGGCCGGCTTGACGTCGCGGTGGATGATGCCCTTCTCGTGGGCGTGGGCGAGCCCGGCGAGGATCTGACGCGTGATCGTCAGCGCGCGCACGGGCGGCACCGCGCCGGCCTCGAGCAACAGCTTGAGCGTCGGCCCGGTCACGTAGTCCATGACGATGAACGGCGCATCGGTGACGCCGTAGTCGATCACCGAGACGCAGTGCGGGTGCTCGAGCCGGCTCATCGTCTTGGCCTCGAGCTCGAAGCGCTTCTTGAAGTCGCTCGAGAACGCGAACGCCAAGTGCAGGAACTTGATCGCGACGATGCGCCCGAGCTGCACGCGCTCGGCCCGGTACACGACGCCCATCGCGCCCGCCGAGAGCTTCTCCAGGATCTCGTACCGCTCGACGAGGACGCTGCCGATTCGCGGATCCTGCTCGGGCTCCGTCACCACACCGGATGCTACCACGCGCCGATCCACCCACATTCGACCCGCATCATGCGGTTGAGCAATGCGGCCAGCGGCGATACGCTAACAATTCATTCGCGTGCGGCGGCACCCACGTTGGTGCAGCGGCGCGCTGCCGAGGAGGCTTCATGAACGAGGACTTCGACGAGGCGGGTACCTTGATGCCGCTCAAGAAGAAGCGACCGGTCGCTGCGATCATCGCGGTGGTCGCCGTGCTGGCCGCCGGCGGCGCGGGCTACTACGCGTGGAAGGTGCGCGCGGACCGCGACAGCTCGCAGGCTCGGCTCGCCACGCTCGCCAACGAGCAGAAGTCGCTCTCCGATGCACTCGAGCTCCTGCGCGCCTCGAGCGGCGATCTCGGCGGCAAGCTGAATACCTGCAAGGAAGAGCTCACCACGCAGGTCTCGACCTTCGACGAGGTCGACAAGCGGCGCACCGTGCTCGAGGCCGATCTGTCGGTGTGTCAGCTGAGCGTGAAGGACCTCAAGCAGCAGACCAAGGAGCAGCAAGCGCTGCTGGCCGAGTTCAAGGGCCTCACCAGCAAGTTCCAGCGGATGATCGACTCGGGCAAGCTCGACGTCGTCTTCCGCCGCGGCAAGATGGTCGTCAAGCTGCCCGAGTCGATCCTGTTTCCCTCGGGCAGCGCCGACCTCTCCGAGGACGGCAAGGCGGCCATCGGCGAGGTCGCGGCCATCCTGCGGCAGATGTCGGGACGGCGCTACACCGTCGCCGGCCACACCGACAACATCCCGGTGGGCAGCGGCAACTTCAAGAACAACTGGGAGCTGTCGGCCCTGCGCGCCGTGAAGGTGACGTCGCTGCTCATCGACAAGGGCGTCCCGGCCAGCCACCTGGTGGCGGCAGGCTACGGTGAGTTCGATCCAGTGGTCTCGAATTCGAACGCCACGGGGAGGAAGAAGAACCGTCGGATCGAGATCATCCTCGAGCCGAATCTGAGGCCGCTGCCCGCGGACAAGCTGCTCGACAAGGCCGAGGCGAAGAAGAAGGCGCCGAAGGCGAAGAAGGCCTCGCGGTAGACCGCACGCCCTGCACGCCGCTCCCTACCAGGCGTAGGCCTCCGGCGCCGGTCCACCGGGGCCCGGGAAGATGTCTTCCAGCTTCTTCAGCGTCGCGTCGTCGAGCTTCACGCTCAGCACGGCGTTGGCGTCGTCGAGCTGTCCGGTGGTGCGCGGCCCGATGATGGGCGCGGTGACCGCGGGCCGCGTGAGCAACCAGGCGAGCGCGACGGCGGCCGGCTGGAGGTCGACCTCGGCGCACAGCTTCTCGTAGGCCTCGAGCTGCGGGCGATACTTGGCCACCGCCTTGAGCGTGTTCTCGCTGGTACGCCGGCCCTCCTGCGCCTTTTTGAGCACGCCGCCCAGTGCGCCGCCCTTGAGCGGGCTCCACGGCAGGAGGCCCAGGCCGTAGGCCTGGCACGCGGGAATCACCTCGAGTTCGACGGTGCGGTCGATCAGGTTGTAGAGCGACTGCTCGCTCACCAGGCCGAGGAAGTGGCGCGCGCGCGCCGTCTCGCTCGCCTGCGCGAGGTGCCAGCCGGCGAAGTTCGAGGAGCCGACGTAGATCACCTTGCCCTGGCTGACGAGCGTCTCCATGGCCTGCCAGATCTCGTCCCAGGGGCTCGCCCGATCGATGTGATGCATCTCGTAGAGATCGAGCGTGTCGGTCTGGAGGCGCTTCAAAGAGGCCTCGCACGCCCGAACGATGTGCAGCGCGGAGAGGCGTGACTGATTCGGCCAGTCGCCCATGGTCCCGTAG
>JBKJOI010000310.1:0-3624 GCA_046595695.1 Haliangiales bacterium
GCAGCTTCTCGTAGTCGCGGCGCAGCTGCCGCTCGTCGAGCATGTCGCGCTCGGGCAGGAAGTCGCGCGCCGCCTGCGCCGCGATGCGCTGGCGGATGTGGCTCTCGGTCATGCCCGGGGCGATGGTGACCCGCTGCAGCGCCGCGTCGTCGCTCTTCTGCTCGACGTAGAGCAGCCGCGTCGAGCCGAGGGCGATCTCGTCGCCGTCGTTCAGGATCTGCTCGTGGACCCGCTCGCCGCGAATGTAGGTGCCGTTCAGCGAGCCGAGGTCGCGCAGCAGGTAGCGGCTCTCGGGAGTGCGCTGGATCTGCGCGTGCTCCTTGGAGATGATCCGGTCGAGGATCTGGATGGTGTTGTCCGGATGCCGGCCGATGGAGTTGAAGGCGGCGAGCTCGAACTCCTGCCGCTCTTCGCTGGAGATGAGGATCAGCTTGGCCATCGTCGCCGCGGAGTTTCCGCCTCACGAAATGGTATGCGGCAGCCCATCGTAAGTAAAGTCTTCACTCGGGGAGGCTCACCGACCGATGCACCGTGATCGTGGTGGGTTTCTTGCCGGCCGGGTGGCGCACGACGACCACGTAGTCGGCGTTCAGGGTCGTGTACTCGTCGTCGAAGTAGACGCGCAGCTGGTTGTCCTCGGGCGAGATGCCACGGCCGAGGATCTTCTCGGTCACGCTGTTGATGATGCGCGCCTCGACGACGTCCTTGGAGTCCCAGTTGAGCCGCTGGATGCCGCTCGCCTCGGAGCGGCCCTGCTGCAGGATCTGGTCGACCTGGTAGCGGTTGTAGTAGACCGGCGCGAACTTGTACAACCAGTAGCCGCCCGCGAGCAGCCCGAGCACGAACAGCGCGCTAACCCAGTTGAAGCTACTTGGCTTCTTGTAGTTGTAGGATCTACTGGAGCCTGCCATCGCCGGCCTTCACCTTATCCTTTTGGCTCTGCAGCCGCAAGAACACCGCGCCGACGAGCGCCTGGCCGATCAGGTTCGAGAAGTGGTAGGCGAGGCTGTAGACGAGCACCGCGGCGCGCTGGGCGGCCGCGGGGTCGGTTCCAGCTGAAGCGGCGGCGATGGCGGTGGCCGAGGCGAAGGGCGCGAACAGCGCGACCGCGGTCGCCTGCGCGGTGCCCAGACCGGAGGGGCTGAGCGGCAACACCGCGACGATGAATACCAGCGGCAGGAGCGCGATCGCCTGGTCGAACGGCACGTCGATGTTGAACAGGCGCATCGCCAGCCAGTGCGCCGTCACCATGACGAGGACGTGGGGCATGCGCGCCGCCGAGATCACCAGGTGACCGCGCACGCCCGCGTCGAAGAGCGGGCGCAGGAACGTCATCCGCAGCAGGAAGCCGGGTCGGAGGGCGATGATACCCAGGTAGACGGGCAGGCCGCCCGCGATGAGCAGGACGACCGCCAGGAGCGCCCGGGAGGCGGGGGCACCGCCCAGGCCGATGCCGAGCAGGGCACAGGCCGCCACGGTGATGGCGTTCGTGCCCATGGTCAGGATGACCGCGCCGGCCGCGCGCGGCACCGGCACGCCGTAGCGGGTGTTCAGGAAGTACGCCATGGCGCCCTGGCCGGCCCCGTAGTGCAGGACCGACAGGAGATACGTCGCGCCGCGCATCAGGAACGTCTCGCCCAGCCGGAGCGGCACGTCGGGCAGGCTGCGCCGGTAGATGGCCCAGGTGGCCAGGGTGTCGGCGGCCAGGGTCGCCATGACCGCGGCGAGCACGAACGCGGCCCACAGGAGCGGGTTGACCTGCCGGGCGGCGTCACGCAGGGCGGCGGGCGAGACGGTGCGAAACAGGACCGCCAGGATCACCAGACCGACGACCCACGGCAGCAGCGACCGCCATCGGCGAGCCGAGCTCGGAGGCGCGTTCGGACTCGCGTTTGGATTCGACTCTGGGATCAATGCGAACGTCCGAGCTTGACTCTCACGGAACCAGCGTGTATCAAGTTTTCCGCTTTAGCGAAAGTGGCGGAACTGGTAGACGCGCAGGTCTCAGAAGCCTGTGGATGAAAGTCCTTGGGGGTTCGAGTCCCCCCTTTCGCACCACCCTTCCTCGTAGTTCCTTCTTCGTAGGTCCCTCTCTGTAACTCCCAGGTGCCCCCCGGCCGACGGTCCTCACCGTCGGACGGGCGAGGCGCGTTTCGGCGCGTCATGGCTCTTGACACTCGAGCTTCGGGTGCTCACGGAGATCGGTAAGCAAGGAGGTTCGACATGTGGGGAATCGGAGAAGACTACGATCGTACCTTTGGAGCTCTGGACGACTTCAGGCGCCGGATGGACCGGCTGTTCGAGGGCTTCGACTCGCGCTGGGGCGCAGGCGAAGGCTTCGGGGTCGTCTGGCCGCGGGCCGAGCTGCGCGACACTGGCGCCGAGCTCGTGCTCGAGGCCGAGGTGCCCGGCCTGACCGAGAAGGACGTCCAGCTCACCGTGACCCAGGACACCCTGGGCCTCGCGGGCGAGCGCAAGCTAGACGTGCCCGAGGGCTACTCGGTCCACCGTCGCGAGCGTGGGCAGCAGCGGTGCGCGCGCAGCTTCGCGCTGCCCACCCGCGTCGACGTCGACCACGTCATGGCCACGGTCAAGAACGGCATCCTGACGGTCACCCTGCCCAAGTCGGCAGACGCGCGGCCGCGCCAGATCGCCGTCAAGGCGTCGTAGGTGCCGCCATGAAGCTCCAGATCCCACGGCAACGGATCCCGCGAAGAGATCGATCGGAGGACATCACCATGGAGAACGAGAAATCGATCAGTAAGCGGTCGCCCCGTGACGCCGAGGCGGTCCAGCAGCGGGCCGCCCTGGCCCCGCGCTGTGACGTCTTCGAGAGCAAGGACGAGGTGCTGCTGGTGGCCGACCTGCCCGGCGTCAGCCACGAGACGTTGCGCATCGATGTCGACGACGAGCGCATCTCGCTCGAGGGCCGGCACGAGGCGTACGATCTCCGCCGCAGCTTCCTCATGCCGGACGGGATCGATCGCGACAGGATCGACGCCGAGCTGAGGAACGGCGTGCTGTGGCTGCACCTGCCAAAGGCCGCCGCGGTCAAGCCGCGCCGGATCGAGGTCAAGGCGCGCTGACGCTGAAAATTTGCCCCCGCCCGGGGGCGCGCCGATGCTGGGCGCATGAGACGTGAGTCAGACCGCGGCCAGGGCGAGCGCACGGGCGTCGGTCGGCGGGCGCGCGACCGGTTGCTCTCGGGCGCCACGACGCCGAGCCCGACGCTCTCTGGCCGGGCCGAGCTGCAGAACATGATCCTGTTCCTGGCCGACGACCTGCGCGAGAGCGCGCTCGCCATGGGCGGGATCGAGTCGTTCGTCATGCGCGCGCAGCGGGCGCTCGAGAACCCCGAGCTCGGCGCCGAGGAGCTGCGCGCGCTCGTCGACGACGACGCGGTGATGGAGCGCATGGACCTGCTCTCCGACGCGCTGACCAGCCTGCGCCGCTCGATGGGCCTGATTCACACCACGCTCAAGGACGAGTAGGCGCGGGCGGCGTCGGCGCGGGCGGCGTCGGCGCGGGCGGCGGAGGCATCGATCCGGCCCGCGTCGGGACCCTCAGCGGTGCCATCGCGCGCGGCGTCGGGGCGGTCGTCGCTCGCGTCGATGACCGCATCGC
>JBKJOI010000433.1:0-9367 GCA_046595695.1 Haliangiales bacterium
GGTGTAGAGCGATGGCGGATGGATGACCATCCAGTAGTTCTGCAGCAGCGGATTGAGGCCCTTGCCGTCGAAGGGCGCCTCGGTGAGGAAGGTCGCGAACGGGTTCTTGTTGAACAGCAGGATGGCGAGGAAGAACGCCTGCACGAACGCCACGGTGGCGACGACGTAGCCGATCATCTCGCGGTGGCGCTTGAAGTTCATCTTCACCGCGACGGCGGTGAAGGCGGACAGCACCGAGACCCAGAACATGAGCGAGCCGTCGAGACCACCCCAGTAGGCGGTGATCTTGTAGAAGAACGGCATCGACAGGTCGCTGTAGTGCGCGACGTACTTGATGGTGAAGTCGTGGCTCAGGAAGGCGTAGATGATGAGCGCCGACGCCAGGCCCATGAGCGCGGTGAAACCATACGACGCGTAGACGCCCGAGCGGACCATGCCCGGGCGGTTCTGGCGCTGGCCCATGAGCGAGGCCGAGAGCGCGAAGGCGTTGACGACAAAGGCGATGAGCAGCGTGAGCGTGCCCAGCGCCGCAATCGGAGAGTGCGGGATGTTGAACGCAGAATCAGGGGGCATGTGGACCGCCGAGTTCTAGGGTTTGTCGCCGGTGAACTTCGGCCCGAGCTTGCTGCCGTCGGCCTTCACGGCGTCGCCGTCGTACTTGGAGGGGCACTTCGCCGAGACGCCGGCATCGCCGTCGACCGCGGTCAGCACCAGGGTGCCATCGGCGTCGCGCGAGAGCTTGCCGGTGGCGATCACCTCGGACAGGTCCTTGAAGGTGTCGGGCACCGTGCCGGCGTGACGGACCAGGATCTCCTGCCCCTTGTTCTCGAGCTTGAAGCTACGGTGGGTGCGCTGGTCGATGACCTCGCTCTTGATCGAGCCGGGTACGACGAAGCCATGCAGCTTCATCGACTTCTTGGCCAGCCAGGGCTCGGGGTTGGGTGTGACCTCGTGCACCATCTTGTAGTAGGCGACGTCGCCGAGTGACTGGGCGGCAACGAAGCCGATGCCCAGGACCGCGACGAGAGCGGTGACGATGATCTTGATGCGTCGGTTCTTCATGATGGTTGTTTCGCTCCCGGCCAGAATCGTAGCACACAGCGGGCCATTGCCGGCCGTATGCAAACTCGCATGTTTACGACATCTTACGAATTAGCCGCCGATTGAAACCATCGCCTTGCTGGGGCCTCCCAGCCCCGACAAGCTGAATTCGTGGCCAGGGCGCTTCACCCCCAGCGCCGTGCGGATGGCGGCCACCACAGATCGGTCCACGGCGGCCTCAACACCTGCCGACGGCGGGGTATTTCTGAGAAGCGAACGAAGATCGACGGCGTCGTCGTGCGCCAGGCAGGCGTGCAGCGCGCCCACGGCGGACAGGCGCACCCGGTTGCAGGTGTCGCAGAAGTGCTCCGACATCGCCGAGATGATCCCGAGCTTTCCGCGCGAGGTCTTCCAGTAGCGCGAGGGGCCGAGGTTCGCGCCCACCGGCGCGTCGGGAACCAGCGGCTCGCCCACGTGCGCCGCGACCAGCGCGCGGATCTCGGCGGCGGGCAAGAGCGCCCCGGGCGCGTACAGATCGCCCGAGGACATGGGCATCCACTCGATGAAGCGCGGCACGAGATCGCGCGCCCAAGCGTAGTCGCAGAGCGCGCCCAGCTCGCCGTCGTTGAAGCCGCGCAGCGCGACCGCGTTGAGCTTGATGCTGGAGATCCCGGCGGCGCGCGCCGCGTCGATCCCGTCGAGCACGCGATGGAGATCACCGCGCCGCGTGATGGCCTTGAACTTCGGCGCGTCGAGCGTGTCGACCGAGACGTTGAGCTGCGCGAGGCCGGCGCGCGCGAGCGGCTCGGCCAGCTCGAGCAGGCGGTGGCCGTTGGTCGTCATCACGACCTCGTCGATCCCGGGCACCGCCACCAGCCGCGCGACCAGCTCCTCGCAGCCACGGCGGATCGTGGGCTCGCCCCCGGTCAGGCGAACGCGGCGTACGCCGAGCCCGGCGAATACGCGCACGAGGCGCTCGATCTCCTCGAACGTGAGGAGATCTTCCCGGGGCAGCAGGTCGACACCCTGCTCGGGCATGCAGTAGGTGCACCGGTAGTTGCACCGATCCGTCAGCGAGACACGCAAGTACGTGACTCTGCGAGCGTATGGGTCCTGGAGCGGCGTCCCCTGGACGACCGGCAAGCTGTGCTGCGGTGTCGTCACGGTGGTGAAAGCTAGCACGCGGTCTTGGTTACAGTAATGGGGCAATTTGCCGCGTGGTCTTGACGTCTACTCCGGAAAAAGCTAACTCACTGCTCAGGAATTCAAATTCGTTTCATTGAACGGAGGACGCGAAAAATACATGGCGGTACCGAGCTCGACGATCGATGGTCTCTGGGTAGTACTTGTCCCCGATGGTGGGGAGAAGGTTCCGATGCTGGCGCGCGCCGGCGACGACCTGTTCCTGCTTGCGTTCAAGACTGGCTTCTCGGCGCGTAAGTTTGCGTCCGAGTCGCAGCTCTCCGACGCCGAGCCGCGCATGCTGATGGCCAGCCAGTCGCAGGCCATGATCGCGCAGATGCGGTCCAAGGGCGCACAGGGCGTCCTCGTCGATTACGACACGACGACGCGCACGTACAAGCACGCCGACGCTTTCGCGTAGGCACCTCGCCCGTAGTCCCTATTCTCCGTAGTTGTAGAACGCGCCATCGACCGGCGCGGAGCGGTGGCACGTCGCCCAGCAGAGGTCGAGGTGCGTCTCCTCGGCGCCAGGCGAGTCAGCGCGCGTGATCACCCAGCCGCCCTCGACGGTGACGCCGGGAATGCTGACGTCGCCGACCTTGCGCATGATGCCGATGTAGCGCAGCCCCCCGGCGACCGGCGCACCCGCGGCGTCCTCGCCCAGGTTGCGGATCTCCTTCACGATGACCGTGCCCACCGGGTAGCGGCCCGCGCCGCCGAAGCTGCGTCCCTTCGAGTTCACGAACACCGCGCGCCAGCTCTCGCCGTGGCCCGCGATGTTGCCGTAGTAGTCGAAGTGGTCCCAGGCGCTGTAGCCTTCAGCGGACGGCAGGTCCGAGGCGACCGGATCGACGACGTCGCCGCAGCCGGCGACGGCCGCGCTCGCGACGAGCGCGACGAGCGCGACGAACGCGACGAGCGCCGAAGACCTCGCCATCATGGCGCACCGCCGAGCAGCCAGTCCTCGATCATCTCGCGCTCCTCCTGCGTCGGCTGCGGGACGCCCACGAGCTCGATCGCCGACTTCGGCGGCATCACCTGGTACTCGACGACGCGGCGGAAGAGATCGCCCCGGGCCACGGTGGCGCGGTAGGTGTCGTCATCGGTCCGGTCGATGAACACGGCGGTCGCGTTCGGTGCGCCGGGCGCCGCGTCCGAGGCGTGGCAGAACTCGCAATACTTCGCGAACAGCGGCTTCACGTCGGCGAAGGTGTACGTGGTCGTGCGGCGGCCGACGATGAACGCGCCGCCCTCGATCGCGCGCGTGGTCGTGCCATCGCTGACCACGGCGCGGATCCTCCAGTTGGGGGCCTCGGCCAGGAGCGCGGCATCCAGGTCGACGTTGACCAGCTTCTCGTCGGGGAAGGTGGTGCCGTCGAAGACGACCGGCACCGCGGTGGCGAGCTGCACCTGTTCGTCGCCGCGCACGGCGAAGACGTCGAGGGTGTAGGTCTCGGGCCCGTCGGGCTCGCCGCAATCCGTGTCATTCACCTTGGAGCAGCGGAACACCCTCACGCTGACCGGGAACAGCGCCGTGCCGGCGACCAGCGCGTCGGTCGTGGGGTTCTCGACGGAGGCGTGGGCCGCGGTGTTGGCGTGCGCGATCGAGACGGTGCCGACCTCGAGCGCCGCGATGCCGCCGAAGCCGTCGTCGACATTGACCACGACCGGGTAGTCGCCCGGCAAGACTGCCGCGGTGTCCACCCGCACCTCGCCACGGCCGGCGTGCAGCCCGAACGCCACCGAGGTCGCGCCGCCCAGCGTGAGCGCCGCGGTGACGATGTCGCGGTCGGCGTCGACGATCTCGTAGGTCACGATGAGCTCGTCGCCCTCGAAGCGCGTCTGCGCGCTCGCCGTGGGCGGCCGGTTCGCGGCGCGTTCGCCGCGCAGCTTGGCCAGCTGCGAAGGGTCGGTGATCGCGGCCAGCCCGATCTCGCCCCAGTTGGTCAGGACGTCACGCTGGTACGAGTTCAGCTCGGGCCCGCCCGGCGGCATCTCGCCCATCGTGCCGGCGCGCGCGCCCACGAATGGCGCCATCACGTTCAGGCCGCGCCGGAAGCGGCCCTGGCTGTCGACCGTGTCATCGAAGACATCGAGCCTGAACGTGGGCGGCGCGCCGCCCACGGGCTGATCGCCGTGGCAGCGGACGCAGTTCGTCTGCAGGATCGGCTCGACGTGCTCGGCCCAGCTCGGCTCGGCGGGCGCGTCGGGGAGGCACGCCGCGAATGGCAGGAGCGCGAAGGTCGCGAGCGTTGGTCGAAGGAAGAGGCTTCGCATATGGACGCTCACAGGTAGTAGTGCAACTGCGTCATGTACAGCCACGCGTCGGCTTCGACGCGGCCGTAGCCGATGAGCTCGAAATGGGCCTTGGGGAAGTATTGGATCTCGAGCGACCCGGCGGTGCGATCGACGCCGGGCGGGCCGACGTCCTCGATGAAGGTCTCGGCGGCGCCCGTGATCATGATGCCCTTCACCGGGAACCAGGTCGCGCCCAGGTAGCCGAGGACTTCCTGGTTCGTGTAATCGGCCATGGGGATCGACTTCCTGCCGTAGTCAGCCTGCGCCATGAAGAGCAGCTTGGCGCCCTCGGCCCAGTACTTGGCGACCAGGCCGCCGGTCATGGTCATGTCCTGGCCGCGCACGACCTCGTCGTAGAGGGCGATGCGCGCCTGCGCGCCCAGGATGAACTTCTCGCCCATGCGGCGCTCGTAGTAGGCCGCGGCGCCGAAGTCGGCGCAGCCGAGGCCGGTGCAGCGGACCGGATCCGCGGTGTGCACCGAGAGGTGCCACTCGTACTCGTTCTTCACCACGCCGCCGGAGAGCGCGTAGGGCTCCTCGTTGACGTTCTGGCCGCCCCAGCGGCGCACGACCGAGGGGTGCTCGGCGAGCCGCAGCCCGTAGGGCAGCAGAAAGCGGCCGGCGCGCACGTACGGCCCCTGCGGCTTGGGCCGCCACATGAGGTAGTGCTCGCGCGAGCCGACCGGATCCACGTCAGCCGCCTGCTGGCCGCGCGCGGTGCCGCGGTAGCCGAGCACGATCGTGGCCGAGAGCTGCGAGCCCATCTTGAAGTGGGTATATAGGTCGGCCTGCATGGGGAACGCGTGCACTGCCGGGGACGAGTCGTCGCCGAAAGTGCGGCCGTTGTCGTTGACCAGGAACGCGCCGCGCAGATCGCCACCCAGCTGCAGCCAGTCGGGCGGTGTCCACGCGCCGTGCAGGAAGCCGCCGTCGCCGCCGCGGCTGATCGTGTCGGCGGCCTCCTCGCGGCCGTAGCCGGAGATCAGCGTGCCGCCGGCGGGCGCGATGTGGCACTGGTTGCAGCGCTGCGCGCCGGTCGAGAGCTGGAACTGCGGGTACGCCGACGCCGCGCGCGGCGCGAGCGCGAGCCCCGCGCCGAAGGCCGCGACGAGCACGAGGCCCCTCAGCATGGCGGCCGCGCGCATCAGTTGAACCTCGCGCCAGCCAGGATCCAGGTTTCGATGAGCTCGATGTCCGCCTCGGGCAGCGGCGAGTCGGGCGGCATGCGCTCGCTCTCGATGCCGCGCAGCATCTGCACCAGTCGCGACGACGCCGGATCACCGGGGACGACGAAGTTCTGCCCCGTCGGCGCCTGTCCGACGATGGCGGGGCTGCCAGTCATCTGCGTGTAGCCGCCCTCGAGCGAGTCGAGCTGCAGGCCGAAGACCGCGCTGCCGCGCGAATGGCAGCGTGAGGTCGCACAGCTCGGCTGGATAATCGTGGCCGAGATGTAGGACCAGGTCGCGGGACGTTCGTCGGTCTCGCTGCAGCCGACCGCGCCGAGCGACAGCGCAGCAACCAACAGCGCTACCTTTGGCCCTCGGTGCCGGGAAGTCGCAATTTGCATGGCGCGCTCACTCTAGCTCAATCGCGAGACGACCGGTACTTCGTGGCCACGACGAGCGGCGTACGGGCGGCGGCCGCGATCACGGCGGGCGCGCTCGGCGGTGGACGACGGGTATCCGGAGTGGAAAACTTGCCCACGGAGATCCCTGCCCCGACGATGGGCCCCATCATGTCTTCGACCTCGCGTATCACGATCACGCGCCCGGTAGTCGCTCCGCGCCGCAAGGCGCTCCCGGAGGTTACTCCAGCGCCATTCGTGAAATGGGTCGGCGGCAAGACGCGCCTGCTCGGCGAGCTGCTGGCGCGCGCGCCGCAGCACTACCACCGCTACTTCGAGCCGTTCGTCGGCGGCGGCGCGCTGTTCTTCAAGATGCGTCCGCCCACCGCGGTGCTCTCGGATCTCAATGCCGATCTGATTGCCACCTACCAGGCGGTGCGTGACGAGGCCGACGCGGTCGTGCGCTACGCGGCGCGCCACCGCACGCTGCACAGCGAGACCTACTACTACCAGACGCGCGAGCGCTGGAACGAGACGCGCACCGAGCTGGCGCCGGCGGCGCGCGCGGCGGCGTTCCTGTACCTCAACAAGACTTGCTATAACGGCCTCTGGCGCGTCAATAAGAGCGGCAAGTTCAACGTGCCGGCGGGTCGCTACGTCAACCCGACGATCCTCCACGCCGAGCAGCTGCGCGCCGCGTCGTTCGCGCTGCGCAACGCCGAGATCGTCGCCGCGCCCTTCGATCGCGCGCTCGCCGAGGCCGACGCGGGCGACTTCGTTTACTTCGACCCGCCCTACGATCCGGTCTCGGAGACCTCCGACTTCACCAGCTACACCGCCGGCTCGTTCGGCATCGCCGATCAGACGCGCCTCGCCGACGCCTACCGCCAGCTCGCCGATCGCGGCTGCGCGGTCATGCTGTCGAACTCCGACACGCCCCTCGTCCGCAAGCTCTACGCCGGCTTCCGCATCGATCGCGTCATGTGCACCCGCGCGATCAACTCGCGTGCGGATGCGCGCGGTGCGGTCGCCGAAGTGATCGTCACCAACCGTTACTAGGTTGAACGGAGCGCCGCACGCGGCTCAGCGCGTCGCCGAGTCCATCGCCGGCGGCTTGCAGGCAAAGCGCGGCGGCGAGATCACGAAGGCCGCGTCGCCGCAGTGCGCCGCGGACACCGGCCAGGTCTGATCCTCGCCGGCGGAGATCCACCCGCTCTCCTCGTGCGCGGTGGGCGTGGAGCCCTCGCAGGCGACGCTCCACTTGATCGTGCACTCGCGCGTCACCTTGCAGGTGTTGTCGAGCTTGATTTCGAAGCTCACGTCGTCGACGCGCGCCTCGACCAGCTTGACGCAGTTGTCCTTGCGGGGCTTCGGGGGTGGCCTGGGCTTCTTCGCCGCAGGCTTCGGGTCCTTCGCATACACCTCGGGCATCCGGGCGGTGCTGGCGAGACACACGCCGAGCACCGCCGGCCCGAGCCAGGCGGTCATACGCATGCAGCCTGAGACAGCCGCGTATGCGGTTCAGTTCCCGAGGATCGCGGCCAGGAGGCCGCCAGGGGGCATTCCTACGCCCAGGCGTCGTACTCGGCGAACTGCATGGTGAACACCGCGCGGCCTTGCGAGAGCGAGCGCAAGTCCGTGGAATACCCGAACATGCGCTGCAGGGGCACCTTGGCGGCGATGACCCGCTTGGGGCCACGCGCGCCGACGTCCTCGATGCGTCCACGCCGCTGGTTCAGATCGCCGATGGCGGCGCCCAGGAACTCCTCGGGCGTGACCACCTCGACCGCCATGATGGGCTCGAGCAGGTTGGGCGACGCGTCGGCACAAGCGCGCCGGAAGGCCTCACCCGCGGCGATCTTGGCGCCCACCTCGGGCGCCCAGCCCTCGCGCGTCTCGATGGACAGGATGGTCGCCTCGATGTCCTCGAGCGGGTAGCCTCCGCGCGGCCCGGCGAGCGCGGCCTCGCGCATGCCCTGCAGCGCCAGCTCGACGACGTTGGCCGGCACCAGCGGCAGCTCGGGCAGCTTGGCCTGGAAGACCGAGCCCGCGCGGCGTGGCCGGGGCGCCACGCGCACCTTCACGTTGCCGAAGATCTGGCCGTCCTCCATCTTGCGCTCGAACGTCGCGGCCGCCTCGGCGGTCTTGGACAGGGTCTCGCGCAGCACCACCTGCGGCTTGCCGACGCGTGCCTTGGCGCCGTACTCGCGCGTCAGCCGGTCGACGATGACCTCGAGGTGCAGCTCGCCCATGCCGCGGATGATGGTCTGGCCGGTCTCGGGATCCTCGTGGACCTTGAAGGTGGGGTCCTCCTCCTGCAGCTTGCCCAGGCCGAGGTCCATCTTCTCCTTCTCGGCCATCGACTCGGGCTCGATCGCCTGCGAGATCACCGGCTCGTAGGTGTCGATGCGCTCGAGCAGGATCGGCGCGGTCGCCGCGCACAGGGTGTCGCCGGTGGTGGCGTTCTTGAGCCCCATGGCCGCCACGATCATGCCGGCGCTGGCCTTCTCCAGGCGCTCGCGCTTGTCGGCGTGCAGCAGGAACAGGCGCGCGACCTTCTCGTTCTGGTAGGTGCGCGCGTTCAGCACGTCGTCGCCGGCGCGCAGCACGCCCGAGAAAACGCGCAGGAAGACGACCTTGCGACCCTCGTCCATGGCGATCTTGAAGGCAAGCGCCGACAGCGGCGCTTTGTCATCGGGCGGCCGGGTCAGCTTCTCCTCCGGCTTCTTGGGGTTAACGCCGACGATCGGCGGCACCTCGACCGGCGACGGCAGGTAGTCGATCACCGCGTCGAGCACCAGCTGCACGCCCTTGTTGCGCAGCGCCGTGCCCGCGAGCACGGGCACGAGCTTGCAGGCGATGGTCGCCTTGCGCAGCGCGGCGCGCAGCTCGGCCTCGTTGATCGCGCCGCCCTCGAGGAACTTCTCGGCGATCGTGTCGTCGACATCGGCGAGCGCCTCGACGAGCTGCTCGCGTGCCACGCGCGCCTGGTCGGCGAGCTCGTCGGGGATGTCGCCCTCCTCGGGGCCGTCGGTCTCCTCGCCGGTGAAGTGGATGGCGCGCATGCGGACCAGGTCGACCACGCCCTCGTGCTTGTCCTCGTTGCCCATGGGCAGCTGGATGGGCGCGGGGTTGGCGCCCAGGCGCGCGCGCATCTGCTCGACCACCGCGGGGAAGTCGGCGCCGACGCGGTCCATCTTGTTGACGAAGGCGAGGCGCGGGACGTGGAACTTGTCGGCCTGGTGCCACACCGTCTCGGACTGCGGCTCGACCCCGTCGACC
>JBKJOI010000598.1:0-17605 GCA_046595695.1 Haliangiales bacterium
TCACGCGCGAGAGCTGCGCGCGAAACCCGTGATCCGAGAGCCGCTCGGGCGTCACGTACGCGATACACGGCTCGGGGCGGGCGAGTCGCTCGAGCGCGGCGTGCTCCTCGCGCGGCGTCAGCGTGGAGTCGAGGCGCAGCACCTCGACGCCGAGCGCCTCGAGCTTGTCGTGCTGGTCCTTCATGAGCGCGATCAGCGGGGACACCACCAGCGTGGTGCCCTCGATCTCGAGCGCCGGGAGCTGGTAGCAGAGCGACTTGCCACCCCCCGTAGGCATGATGGCCAAGGTGTCGCCACCCGCCAGCACATTGACGATCGTGAGCTCCTGGCCGGGCTTGAAAGCCTGGATCCCGAAACGCGCGCGCCCCACGTCGAGTAGGCGTTGAGGATCGAGAAACGTGCTCGGATCCTGCGTTCTGGGCATAAGCGTCTGGATAGTTGCCCAAGCGTTTGAAAGCGCGCAAGGGGTCTAAGCGTCTTTTTACCCGAATAGCGAAAATAGGGCTAACCACCCGGGATGGACGGCTTTTCATGCGACTGCACGGAAGTTGCGCTCGAGTAGGGTGAAGGCCTGACCGGGAGTGCGTCCAGCCCCCGGAGGAACGGGCAGCCCGGTCCTGCCCTAGCGAACCGAGCGTTAATGTATGCGTGCAGTGGCTTGACCGATGACGCACCGCATTGCAAAGTCCGCTTCATGAGCAGCAAGCGCATTCCCGTTGCGGTGGTCGGCGCCACGGGCCTGGCCGGTCAGCAGTTCCTCGTCGCGCTCGCGCGGCATCCTCAGTTCGAAGTCGTCAAGCTGGCGGCGTCGTCGCGCTCGGCGGGCAAGCCCTACAGAGCCGCGATCACCGAGCCGAGCGGCCAGTTCCGCTGGTACGCGCAGGGCGCGCTCGACGACGAGCTCGCCAAGCTCAACGTCGAGGACGCGGCGCTCCTCGACGTGCGTGGCCTCGGCGCCGTGTTCACCGCCATCGAGAGCGAGCCGGCGCGCGAACTCGAGCCGAAGTACGCCGAGACCACACCGGTGATCTCGACCGCGTCGGCGTTCCGCTACGAGAACGACGTGCCCATCCTGATCCCGGGCGTGAACCTCGCGCAGGCGAAGCTCATCGACGTGCAGCGCAAGCGGCGCGGCTGGAAGGGCTTCATCACGCCCAACCCGAACTGCACGACCACCGGGCTCGCGATCACGCTGGCGCCGCTGCACGAGCGCTTCGGCGTGAAGCGCGTGCTCATGACCAGCATGCAGTCGGTGTCGGGCGCGGGGCGCTCGCCGGGCGTGATCGCGCTCGACGTCGTCGACAACGTGGTCCCGCACATCTCGAAGGAAGAGGAAAAGGTCGAGAAGGAGACCAAGAAGATCCTCGGCGCGATCGCCGCGAACGGCGAGGAGATCACCCCCGCCGCGTTCGGCGTCTCGTGCACGTGCACGCGCGTCGCCGTGCTCGAGGGTCACACCGAGTCGGTCTTCGTCGAGTTGCACAAGTCGGCCAGCGAGGCCGAGGTGAAGGCGGCGTGGCGCGAGTTCGGCGCCGCGTTCACCGCGCGCGGGCTCCACTCGTCGCCGAAGCACCTCATCCATGTGAGCGACGATCCCTACCGCCCGCAGCCGCGCCTCGACCGCGACACCGAGGACGGCATGGCGACCACGATCGGCCGGCTGCGTCGCGACGACAGCGCCGAGAACGCCTTCAAGTACGTGCTGGTCTCGCACAACACGAAGATGGGCGCGGCCAAGGGCGCGCTACTCGTGGCCGAGCACCTGCTGGTCGAAGGCTACATCAAGGGGTCGTAGCGGAGGCGGAGGCGGGGGCGGGCAGGAGGCTGCCCGCCGCAGAACGAGCAGCTACGCGGTCGCGGCGGTCGCGGCGGTGGTGCCCGCGCTGCCGTTCGTGCCGGCACCGTTCGCGCCGGCGCCGTTCGCGCCGTTCGCGCTCGACTGCGCGGCGAGCTTGGCCTGAAGGGCGGGTAGCTCCTCGGGATCGATGATCCATCCGCGGCAATGGGGCGAGCTGCAGCGGCACGGCATGGCGTGAATCAGCGCGAAGCCGTAATCGTAGACGACCTCTTCGCCGGCCTTGATGTCGCGGCAGGCGATGACCGTGGCCCAGACGCGCCCGTCGGGCTCTTCCTCGCCGTCGATCTCGGCGTTGGGCTCGCACGAGTGGTTGATCCAGCGTGTCTGGTCGACCATGTCGAGGTACATGTTGTCGTTGATCCAGAGGCAGTACTCGTCGTTCTCGATCTGCTCGGGTCGCAGCGAGACGCCCTCGACCTCGGCGATCTCGTCGCCGGCGCGATAGTCGCGCGTGGCGAAGACACCGTAACCATGGATGGAAGATTTCACGACACGGAGTCCCGAGATGAGCGGCATGCGCGAGCCAGTATGACGGAGCCAAAGGCCGAAGTCATGTTCTGGTAGGCTCACCGCGTGCGAAACGTGCGCGCGCTCGCGGTGCTGGTGGTGTTCTCGCTGCTCCTCGCGCGTGATGCTCGCGCCGCCGCGGTCGGCGAGCCGTGCACGGCCGCCGTCGACTGCGCGAGCGGCACCTGCTTGCCGGCGATCGACGATCCGCAGGTCAGCTACTGCACGAGCGCGTGCACCGGCGACGACGACTGCCCCGGCAACATGAGCTGCAAGCCGACCACCGACCCCGACGTCGCCGTGTGCGTGCACCTGCCGCCGACGCCCGGCGCGGTCGGCTGGCCGTGCACGGAAGATGCGGCGTGCGCCGCGAGCCGGTGCGCTGCGATCGGCGAAGGCGGCGGGATCTGCACGCGCGCGTGCATCGCGTTCGGCGGCGCCGACTGTCCGCTCGGCTTCACCTGCCAGGATTTCGGCCAGGAGCACCTCTGTCTCCCCGCGAGACCCCGCGAGGGCTGCGCGATCGCGCCCGCCGGCGGCGGGCGTGCCACGCTCGTCGCTTTCGCCGCCCTCGTGGTGGCGCTTATACTCGCCCGTACATGGCCGCGAAGAAGATCGGCATCCTGACCGGAGGCGGCGACTGCCCGGGGCTGAACGCGGTCATCCGTGCGGTCACCAAGCACGCGACCGTCACCCACGGCTGGGAGGTCATCGGCATCGAGGACGGTTTCCAGGGCCTCTACGAGCGGCGCTACCGCCCGATCACGCAGCACGACGTGCGCGGCCTCCTGTCGCGCGGCGGCACCATCCTGGGCTCGTCGAACCGCTCGAACCCGCTCCGCTACCCGGTCAAGCAGGCCGACGGCACGGAGGACGTCCGCGACGTCACCGCCGAGATGCTCGCGAACCTCGCGGCGCTCGGGCTCGAGGCGCTCGTCGCGGTCGGCGGCGACGGCACGCTGCAGGCTGCGCAGCACCTCATCGACCAGGGCGGCGCGCGCATCGTCGGCGTGCCCAAGACCATCGACAACGACCTGTCGGCCACCGACCTGACCTTCGGCCACATGACGGCGTGCGAGATCGCCACCGACGCGATCGACCGGCTGCACACCACCGCTGAGTCGCACGACCGGGTCATGCTCTGCGAGGTCATGGGCCGCTACGCCGGCTGGATCGCCATGGTCTCCGGGCTCGCCGGCGGCGCCGACGCCATCCTGATCCCCGAGATCCCGTACCAGGTCGAGCGCGTCGCCGAGGCCATCCGCGCCCGCTCGCGCGCCGGCATCAGCTTCTCGATCATCTGCGTGGCCGAGGGCGCCCACCCCGAGGGCGGCGAGCACTCGGTGCTGAGCAAGGCCGTGGTCGGCCAGGATCGGCTGGGCGGCGCCGCCGAGCGGCTCGCGGGCGAGCTCCACGCCGCGAAGATCGGCCACGAGATCCGTTCCACCGTGCTGGGCCACACGCAGCGCGGCGGTCCGCCCTCGGCGTTTGACCGGCTGCTGGCCACCCGCTACGGCGTCGGCGCGGTCGATCTCATCGCCCGCGGCGAGCTGTCGCGCATGGTCGCGCTGCACGGCGAGAACATCGAATCGGTGCCGATCGCCCTGGCGTGCGGCAAGCTCAAGACCGTGGACCCCCAGGGCGAGCTGGCCCGTGCGGCACGCGCCACCGGGGTCGAGCTCGGAGCGTAAAAGCGACGGCAATCAGGCTGAAAACGACGAGCCGTGGAGCGCAGGATCGTTCGATCGTCCGGCAACCCACCGAGGCCGTGTTGAGGAGCGCGTTACCATGACCCAGGCAAACAAGAAGCCCATCAAGCGAATCGGCGTGCTCACCGGCGGCGGTGATGCACCCGGATTGAACCCCGCCATCCGCGCGCTCGTCTATGGCGCGGTCGATCACAGCATCGAGGTCGTCGGCATCTACGACGGCTGGGAAGGCCTGCTCGACGGCTACAGCGAGCAGACCTGGGTGCTCGATCCCAACACCGTGCGCACCTGGGACCGCGACGGCGGCACCAACCTGGGCTCGTCGCGTACGAACCCGTTCAAGCACAAGCAGGGCGACAAGCGCACCGATCGGTCCGCCGAGGTGCTGCGCAACATCGAGCGCCTCGGCCTCGACGCGCTCGTGCCCATCGGCGGCGAGGACACGCTCGGCGTCGGCAAGCGGCTCGCCGACCTGGGCGCGCCCATCGTGGGCATCCCCAAGACCATCGACAAGGATCTGAACGCGACCGACTACACGCTCGGCTTCGACACCTCGGTGCGCACCTGCGCCGACATCATCGAGCGCTCGCGCACGCCCGCCGGCAGCCACCACTGGGTGCAGGTCGTCGAGGTCATGGGCCGCACCGCCGGTCACCTCGCCTACTGGTCGGGCCTCGCCGGCGGCGCGTTCCTGATCCTGCTCCCCGAGCACCCGTTCGAGATGAAGCGCATCTACGAGCTGCTCGACGAGCGGCTGTCGGTGCGCCACCGCGATCGTCGCTTCCCGCGCTACGCGGTCGTGGTCGTCGCCGAGGGCGCGCAGCCCGCGGGCGGCCACGAGGTCACCATCGACGGCCAGAAGGACGACTTCGGCCACACGCGCCTGGGCGGCATCGGCGCCTGGCTGGCCGAGAAGATCCGCAAGGACACCGTCCACGACGCGCGCGCGGTCGCGCTCGGCCACCCGCAGCGCGGCGGTCCGCCCTCGCCGGTGGACCGGCAGATGGGCTGGCTCTACGGCCTGGCCGCCGTCGAGGCCGTGCGCCTGAACGCGTGGGGCAAGATGGTCTCCGCGCGCGGCGTCGCGCCGGCGTGCGACATCTCGCTGGTCACGCTCGCCGACGCGGTGGCCAAGCTGCAGCTCGTCGACATCGCGCGGCTGTACGACGTCGAGCGCTACGCGCCGAAGCGCACGGTGCTGACGTAGGCGGCGAGACGACCGTAGCCGCTCGCGCGCACCCGCGAGCTCCTCGCGCCGGCTCAGCCCGGGCCACGTCGCACTCGTTGCGCCGGGAGCGAGAAAGCCCTACTCGACGATGGGGGCCTGGGTCGTTACGCCCGCACCATACCAGACCATGCCCGGGGTCATCTGCTGAAGGCTCGATCCTCCGGATGTCGGATCGATGACGACCAGGGCCCCGCCGGCCGTGAAGCCGTACAGCTGGCCCTTCCAGTAGGCGAGCCCGAAGATCTTCGTGAACGCGAGCGGTCCTCCCACCGGCGTGGTCGCGCCGGTAACCGGATCAAGTCTCACGAGTCGTTCCATCGTGCCGTCCTTGACGGTCGCGAAGGTGCCAGCCCCTTCGATCGAAACGAGGTCCCCGCTCGACTTGTATCCATTCCCGTAAGTGCCTTGGAGAGTGGCTGCGCCTGTGGATGGGTCGATCCGCCAGAACGATCCGTCGCCGGCGGCTCCGATCAGTACTTCCCCCGAGGTGCCCGGGATCGTGCCGGCTGGCAGCCACGAGAGTGCGTTGAACTGATGACCCGCCTCGAGCGTCGAGAGCAGCGTCGCCGCTGCGGTCGATGAGTCTACGGAGTAGACCCGCGTGTTCGAGACCGCGGTGATCTTGCCATCCCCGTCGATGGCGATGTCGGTGATGGCGTCACCGTTGATGCCCGCCGGCCACTGGAAGTCACCCACCTCCGAAAGCTCCAGCGTGTCGGCGTCGATACGGAAGAGCGTTGGGCCCGTGTGCGCGAAGATGACGGATTCGCCTGCCTGTCCGCCGCCATCCTGGGCCAGCGTTGCATCGACGAATCCGCCTCCATCGACCGCGCCGGTGGCGTCATCACCAGCGCCACCATCGTCGAGCACGGCCCTTTCGTCCGGGGCACAGGCTGACAGCAGGATCAGTGGCAAGACAAGACGGGCACACGAGTACATCGATTCCCTCCAAACCGCGGAACTCTACGCGCGGACCTCGCGCGAGACAAGTGACGGTTTCCACGGTTTTCCACGGGTCGGCTCGGATGCTGAGGAGGGATCAGGGGCCGCGGTCCCTCGCTCCTCGATCACCTGGACCGTCTCGATGGTGTTTGAGCTGACGGGAATGCCGCGAGGCCGGAGACCAAGCTAACGGCGGCGGCGGGGGCGGAGCACCAGCCAGGCGAGCGGGGCGAGCAGCAGGACGCCCGCGCCGCTTCCGTTGCCCTCGCTTCCGTTGCCCTCGCTTCCGTTGCCGGCGCGGCAGCCGCAGCCGCCGACCGGGTCGTCGCCGCCGCCGCCACCCGGGCCGGCGTCGGGATCGCCCGGCTGCGGACCCTCGCCGGCGTCGGGATCACCCGGCTGCGGGCCGGGGCCGGCGTCGATGGTCGGATTGGGCCCGGGGCCGGCGTCGATCATGGGGACCGGACCGGTGGCGCAACCGCCCGCGGTGCCATCGACCACGCGCGCCGACGACTTGCCGAACTTCGAGCAAACCACGTCCTCGATCAGCGCGAACTTGAAGTTGTTGGCCTGCGCGTAGTCGATCATGCCGGCGAGCGCGTCGGCGGTCTGCGGCTGCACCGAGTGCAGGAGCACGATTCCCCAGGAGCCCTGGCCGGGCGTCTTGATGCCGTTCTTGAAGTTGTTGAGCACGCAGGCGGCGTCGCCCATCGGACAGTTGTAGTCGTAGACGTCGAGGTTCCAGCCGATGTGGATCGCGTGCTGGGCGATCACCGGTGCGACCAGGTCGTAGCCGATGCCGTCCTGGTAGGGCTCGCCGAAGGGCGCGCGGAAGAGGGTGAGCCGCGGCGCGCCCGCACCGACGACGCTGTTGACCGTGGCCTCGACGCCGGAGAGCTCGGCCTCGATGTCGGCCATGGACAGCGTGGGCAGGTGCGGGTGGTGCACGCTGTGGCTGGCCAACTCGTGGCCCTCGTCGACCATGCGGCGGACGAGCGCCCTCATGGGCTCGTCCACGTTCACATCGGACCAGTTCAACGTGTTGATGAAGAAGCTGGCCTTGACGCCCTTGGCCGCGAGCACGTCGAGCACCCTGGCGGTGTTGTTCCAGTCGGGACCGTCGTCGAAGGTGAGGATGATCGTGTCGTCGTCGATGTAGTCCGGGCGCGGATCGAAGCCGAGCGCCGGGTAGGTGTCGGGCACGGCGGCCGAGACGACGGCAGCGACGCCCTTGCCGTCGCCGCCCTCCGGCTGCGGTTGGGCGCAGGCGAGCAGGGCCAGGCTCAGGGTGGTGGAAAACGGAAGTAACCAGCGGCGCGTCGGTGTGGGCATCGTGTCGTCTCCTCCTCGGCACGCGCAGCATCGCGCCGTCGGGCGAGAGTTCGTCTCACCGGCACGATCTGGACACGGAGTAGACGCCAAAGCTCCAGGAGCGGCGGGGAGGGACCGGCGGCCCAGCGCGAGGCTCAGATCCAGCTCGGCAGCTCGATCTCCGTCTCGGTCACGCCGAGGAGATCGCGTTCCACGCGGTGGAGGTTGTTCACGTACTTCGGTAGGTCGCTCGCGCGTGCGTCGGTGCTGAAGAAGTCGACGGCTTCGCGAAACCGGCGAACGAGCGTGGCGTGCGGCACGAGCTCCTGGTCGGCCATCGCGGCGATGTCGCTCAGGTCGTTCGCATTCAGGCGCTTCAGCTTGCTGACGACCACATCGACGACATCCAGCACCGCGAGCTCGAAGTGGCCCAGCGATGCGTTGAGGTCGACCAGGGTGTGCCAGGCTGGAGCCTGCGGAAGGAAGGGCATCCCGTTGGCCACGATGTCGAGGTAGAGCCGTCGCCCCTGGTGTGCAGGTTCGTTCCAGGGCCTGCCAGCGCGAGCAGGCGCTGCTGCGTCTCCTCCGTCAGCTCCGCGGTCTCCAGCAAGTCGCTATCCTTGGTTCCTCGCTGGTAGTCGACCTGGAGCATGAGCGCCGTCGAGCCGATGAGGCGGAGCGGGATCCGGGGCGGACCGGGCCAGGCCCATCGCTCGTCGATCTCGCGGAAGAAGTCCTCAATCGTCGACACGGGCGGCTCTCAGGGCGAGGGAGAAGTCCTCGGGCTGCAGGCTAGTGACGATGCCCCAGCGCTGCGAGATCGGAGAAGCCGATGCCCGGACCTCCTCCAGTGTCTTCTTGCTGCGGATCTGAGCGTCCAGGATGTCGGGCGTCACGAGGTCGGAATGGGACGACCGTGCTTGTCGAGACGTAGCTGGCTGCAGAAACGTACTGAGCACGACCACGGCGCGCCGATAGAGCTGTGCCCACGGGCGCGGCGGAGCCTGCTCCAGCTCGCGGCCGAGGGCGTCGAGGACGTTGTCGACCAGCCAGCCGAGGCGCCGCTCCAGCCCGGCGTCGGTCAGCCTCGCGTCGAGCTTCCTCAGATTCAAGCCATCGGCGTTGCGAACCAGCACCGGGCCGAGCGCGGTCAGGAGCCGCGGCGTCGCGGCCACGAGTGCCTCGCGCACCACATCGGTCGCGTCTTCGAGCCGCTCGCTCGGCAGCACGTCGTCGCTCTCCTGGAGATGGAAGGCGCCGAGCCGCGCCAGCGCGTTCTGGAGCATCGCGTCGTCGTGGCGATGCTCCGTGCCCCGCGCGAAGTGCGCCAGCGGAACGTTGAACAGCTTCAAGATGACGAGGAACTGTTCGGCAGTGAACGAGCCAGCGCCTCGCTCGATCTCGCTCAGGCGGTTCTGCGAGAGCTCCAGCCGCCGCGCCAGCTCGGCCTGCGTCCAGCGCCGGTTCTTCCGTAGCTCGCGCACCTTGGCGGCAATCTCTTGCCTGGCGACATCGAGTCTTTCCTTGGCCATGACGGTACCCATATCGAGATCTCGATTAATGTATCGAGAAGTCGATAATTTTGCAAGAAACGACCGCCGTCACTCGAGCACCGAGAGGATCCTGCTCCCCCGCGTCGAGCTACGGGCAGCGACGCGCTTCTTCGTAGGTCGCGGCGGTGAGGTAGCAGGCGATGGTGCCGGGCTTGGCCTTCTCGAGGCAGGTGCGCACGAGCTGATCCTTGTCGGCGTCGATCTTCGCGGCCGGCACGCCCTCGGCCATCATGAACTGCTTGTGGCGCACGAAGAAACGCTCGCAGTCCTCGGCGCTGACCTCGTCGCGCCCGAGCATCTCCTTGGGCACCTGCCGGCGCAGGCGCTCGCACGCGGCGAGCGCGGGGAAGTCGGTCGCTTTCACGGCGCACTCGACCTCGGGGATCTCGAGCGCCTCGAGGCAGAAGCGCAGCGTGTTGGCGCGGTCGGCCTTGACGATGCCCTCGACGTACTTGAGCTGCTCGGCGTTGGCGTTCGGCGGCGCCATGCTCTCGACCAGGAAGCCGCTGAGGTGATCGGCGAACTTGTCGCACTGCTCCTGCGTCGGGCCGCCCTCGCGAGGCTTGGGCGCGGCACGCACGGGCGCGGCGTCAGGTGCGGCCGCCGAGGCCGCCTTGCCAGCGCCGGCGCCATCGCCCGCGCTCGCCGTCGACTCGACGGCTGGCTTCTTCGCCTCCGACTTGCACGCCGCGAGCGGCGCGGCCGCGGCGATCATGGCGATCGGGGCGATCAGAATGAAGACAGGACGCAACGACAACGATCGACCTCGCACGCTTCGAACCTCCGCTAGCCACCGTCCAGGCACGTCGTGGCGGCCTCGAGCGTACGCGCACCGAGCACGCACGCGGCATCCTTCGACGTCAGCTCCTTGGTGCACGCGGCGAGCATACCCGCTTCCGGTGCTTCGTCACGCTCGTCCTCGGGAACCAGCGAGCGGTAGTGCGCGACCATCTGGCCGCACTCGGCGACGCTCGCGCGCGGTTCGGCCGGCTGGCCCGGCGCTCGCGGGTCCGCCGGTCCGCCGGCCGGGGCGTCTCCGCCCGCCGCGACCTGCTCGCCCGCCGCCACGTCCACGCACTTGTTCGTGTCCTCCGCGCTCTTCGCGCCGTGCAGGCACAACACCAGCGCGCGCGGCAGCTTCAGGCAGTCCTCGAGATCCACGGCGTCGCCGGGCACCAGGCCGGGCGCGACCTTCTGCATGGCGGTGACCGCCTGCTCGCACTCGGCGCGCGTCGGCTGGCCGGGATCCGCGGCCGCCGCGGGATCGGCCGCGCTCGGGGTCGCAGCCGCTGCGCCCGCCCCGGCGTCGGCGCCCGCCGCGGCCGCGACGGCTGGCTTCTTCTTTCCGCTGCAGCCGGTGCCGGCGGCGCCCGCCACCAGCGCCAGCACCAGCGCGAACGCCGCGTCCCTCGCCCTCACGCGGCCTTCGGCGCCGGCATCACCACCTCCGTGTCGCGCACGTACGATGAACCGGGGATGGCCTTCGCCCGCTGCTTCGCCTCGGCGGCCGCGGTGGCCAGGTCGGCGTAGCTCGCGAAGTGCACCTTCTTGCCCTGGCGCATGGTCAGCGCGGCGATCGACACGCTCATGATCGGGAACTTGCGCTGCTGGCCCCAGCGGTCGGGCGCCTCGATGTAGCCGCGCTCGCGATCGCCCTTGTTGTAGTAGAGCGGCACCAGCCGGTCGAAGCTCTCGACGATGGCGCGGCACACCCGGTCGACGCGCTCGGTCGCGGTGATGAACACGAAGTCGTCGCCGGCGATGTGGCCGATGAAGTCGTCGGGCCCACCCTCGCGCGCGACCACCTCGCGCACCAGGTCGCCGGTCTGGCGGATCACGCCGTCGGCCTTGGCGTAGCCGTAGTAGTCGTTGAACGCCTTCAGGTTGTCGAGATCGAGGTAGCAGAACGCCATGTCGCCGCCCTCGGAGATGCGGCGCTCGATCTCGCTCTCGATCGCGCCCGCGCCGGGCAGCTTGGTCGTGGGCGAGGCGTCGAGCTCGCGGCCGCGCCGCTCGAGCGCCTTCTCGACGCGCGCGACCAGCTCGGCGGCGTCGAACGGCTTGACCAGGTAGTCGTCGGCGCCCAGCTTGAAGGCGCGCACCTTGTCGGCGGTCTGGCCGCGCGCCGACACGAAGATCACCGGCGTCATCGCGCCCGCGGGCTCGGAGCGGAAGCGCTTGGCGGTCGCGAAACCGTCCAGGTCGGGCATCATCACATCGAGCAGCATGAGATCGGGCCGGAAGCCGCGCGCCTCCTCGATGGCCGCGTGGCCGTCGGCGGCCTCGCGCACCAGGTAGCCGGCGTTCTCGAGCACCTCGCGCGAGATCATGCGCACGCCCGGATCGTCGTCGACGACCAGCACCTTGACGCGCGCGGCGCGGCCGCGCTCGGCGATGAGCCGCGTCGCCAGCTCGCGCAGCTCGTCGACGTCGACCGGCTTGGACAGCCAGCCGTCGGCGCCCGCGGACATGGCGCGCTCCTCGCGCTTGGCGGTCGAGATCACGACCACCGGGCACTTGCGCGTCTCCGGGTCGTGCTTGAGGATCTCGACCAGCGCCAGCCCGTCGATGCCGGGCATGAGCACGTCGATGGTGATGAGGTCGGGCTTCTTCTCGCGCGCCCAGCCGAGCGCCTCGTCGGCGTCGTGGACCACGTGCACGCGGTGGCCCGCGGTCATGAGCGCGCCCTTCAGGATGTACGCCGAGTAGCGATCGTCGTCGACGATCAGCACCTGCTTGCCCTCGGTGTTCGGGTCGGTCACGGCCGGGATCTCGATGCTCTTGCGCGACGGCAGCGGCTTCTTGGCGCGCGCCTCGTCGGGGTCGGGCGTGGCGTCGAGATCGACGCCGATGTCGGCGGGCGCCGACGGCAGCGTGAACACGAACTTGGTGCCCATCTGCGCGTTCTCGACCCAGATGCGGCCGCCGTGGCCCTCGACGATGGCGCGCGAGATGGCCAGGCCCAGCCCGGTGCCGCCGACGCGCCGGGTCGCCGACGCCTGCACCTGCTCGAACTTGTCGAAGACGCGCTCGCGGTCGTTCTCGGGGATGGTGTCGCCGTTATTCCACACCGAGACGCCGACGTGCGACGACGCGACGCCGGGACCGAAGACCTCGACCTCGATGCGGCCGCCGTCGGGGGTGAACTTGATCGCGTTCGACAACAGGTTGTGCAGCACCTGCGACAGCCGGTCGGGATCGCCGACGATGCGGGTGCCGGCGTCGGCGCGGAAGGTGAGCGTGACCTTCTTGGCCTCGCAGGCGGCGCGGTAGCGGTCGGTGCACTCGCGCGCCAGCTGATCGAGCGGCAGGGGCGCGAGCGACATGGGCATCTTGCCGCGCTCGTAGCGGGAGACGTCGAGCAGGTCGTCGACGATGATGTTGAGCTTGGAGCACGACTCGCGCGCGAGCTCCAGGTAGCGCCGCTGCTTGTCGGTGAGCCCGCCGGCGTACTCCTTGAGCACGATGTCGAGCGCGCCGGTGATCGACGTGAGCGGCGTGCGCAGCTCGTGCGAGACCACCGAGACGAACTCCTCCTTGCGGCGGTCGAGCTCCTTGCGCTCGGTGATGTCACGCAGCACGACCACCGTGCCGACGACCTTGCTGCTGAGGTCGAGGACCGGCGAGACGATCGAGTGCAGCACCTTGTCGTTGACCTTGAGCTCCTCGCGCACCACGCCGCCCGCGACCACGACCAGGTCGAACGGGTAGAAGCCGAGGCGGTCCTTGAGGAACTTGCGGGTCGCGTCGGCGTCGCGCGCGATGCCCAGCATGTGGCGCGCCGCCGGGTTGATCAGGAAGACCTCGCCCGACTCGTCGGTCATGACCACGCCGTCGGCCATCGACTCGACCATGAGCCCGAGCTTGCGGCGCTCGTCGACGCGGCGCGACGACAGCCGGCGCACCGCGTCGGAGGTCTGGTTGGCGAGCACGTAGAGCAGCTTCTCGTCGTCGAGGGTGAAGGCGCGCGCGCGGGTGGCCGCCAGGTGGATCACGCCGACGACCTGGCTGTCGACCACCAGCGGCACGTGGGTCGCCGAGGCCAGGCGCGCCGCGCGGTTGGTCTCGCCGACGCGCTCGCCGGTCACGCGCACGGTGAGCTGGGTCTCCTCGATCTCGCGCCCGGTCAGCGTCGTGTAGAGCTCGAGGCAGCGGTCGCGCGTGGTGGTGAGCGCGGTCTCGTCGGCGGCGGTCTGGCAGTGCAGGTGCATGACCGCGGCGGCCTCGCCGGGCGCGATCAGCGTGGCGGCCACGTCGAAGCGCAGGATCTTGCCCAGCGCGCGCATGATCAGCTCGACGATGTCGACGTAGCTGGTGACGTCGCCGGCGGCGACCGCGACCTCGTGCAGGATCGACAGCGACTCGAGCCGGCGCTGCAGCCGGTCGACCAGCACGTCGCGCTCGACGCGCAGCGCACGACCCTCGAGCGCGGCCTTCACGGTGGCGCGGAACGACACCGGGTCCCAGGGCTTCTCGACGAAGCGGAAGATCCGCCCGGCGTTCAGCGCCACCAGCAGGCCGTTCGGCTCGGCGCTCGCGGTGAGCAGCAGCACCGGCAGGTCGGGATCGTGCGCGCGCGCGCGCTCGGCCAGCTCGAGCCCGGAGACCGCGCTGGGCAGCGAGCGCTCGGTGATGAGCAGCGCGACCTCCTCGCGCTGCAGGATGCCCAGCGCCTCGTCGGCGGTGCGCGCGGCGAGCAGGCGGAACTCGCCACCGAGCTGTCGTCCGAGCAGATCCAGGGCGACGGTGTCGCCGTCCACGGCGAGTATGGTCGGGCGCGGTATCACGGGCGACGCGGATTTTACCGCGACTCGCTGCAAAGGCCCAGTGGCCAGCACCACCCAAGCATGCGATAACCCCCGAAATTCTACGGATTTCTCGGGTCCGTCGCACCCTGGATTCGCCAAACCTGCCACCTGGGACCCTGCAGCGGGCGGAAGTGCGTGGTACGAGCGGCTCATGAGGCCCCTCGACCCGAAATCGACCGTGGATGCGTCCACCGAGGTAGAGCGTGCGCATGTCCGGGACGAGCGCCCGGTGCTCCCGCGCCTGGACGAGCAGCGCTTCGTCTTCGGCGACGAGCGGGCGCGTGGCGGCATCGGCAAGATCCTGGAGGCGCGCGACGAGGTGCTCGGCCGGCGCATCGCGGTGAAGCAGCTCCTGCGCAGCGATCGGCCGCACGAGTCGGTGCGCTTCGTGCGCGAGGCGCTGCTGACGGCGCGCCTGCAGCACCCGGCGATCGTGCCCATCTACGACGCCGGGCTGCGCGCGTCGGGCGAGCCGTACTATGCGATGCCGCTCGTGCCCGGCGGCTCGCTGCACGCGGCCATCGGCGCGGCCGGTGCGCTCGACGGCCGGCTGGCACTCTTGCCGCGAGTCCAGGCGGTCGTCGACGCGATCGCGTACGCGCACGGCGAGGGCGTGGTGCACCGGGATCTCAAGCCAGCGAACGTGCTGGTCGGCGAGTTCGGCGAGACCGTGGTGATCGACTGGGGCCTGGCCAAGGACACCCGCGCCGCCGCCGGCGAGGAGTCCGGCGAGGGCGTGCCGTCTTCGGTGGATCTGCCCGTCGACGCCACCCAGACCGGCGCGGTGCTGGGCACCCCTTCCTACATGGCGCCCGAGCAGGCGCGCGGCGAGGCGGTCGGTGCGCGCGCCGACGTGTACGCGATCGGCGCGATCCTCTACCACCTGCTGAGCGGCCGGGTGCCCTACGCCGGCACCACCGGCGGCGTGCTGCTGGGGCCGCCGCCGCCGCTCGAGTCGATCGAGCCGGGCGTGCCGCGCGACCTGGTCTCGATCGTCACCAAGGCGATGGCGCGCCAGCCCGACCGGCGCTACGCGAGCGCTCGCGAGCTGGCCGCCGATCTGCGCCGCTTCGCCACCGGCCAGCTGGTCGGCGCGCGCCGCTACAGCCTGTGGGCGCTGCTCCGCCGCTGGCTGGGGCGTCATCGGGTCACCGTGAGCATCACCGCCGCGCTGCTGACGCTGCTCGCGGTCACCGCGGTGGTGAGCGCGAGCCGGGTCCTGTACGAGCGCGACCGTGCCGAGACCGAGAACAACCGGCTGCGCCTCCTGCAGGGCGAGGCGCTGGTCGACCACGATCCGACCGCCGCCGCGGCGTGGCTGGCCTCGTACCGGGTCGAGCCCGAGGCGCGCGAGCGCGCGGTGGCGCTGGCCGCGCGCGCCGCCGGCGC
This sequence comes from Haliangiales bacterium, assembly GCA_046595695.1. GTDB lineage: Bacteria > Myxococcota_A > Polyangia > Haliangiales > SHYZ01 > JBKJOI01. Next base: position 15,306 of record JBKJOI010000598.1, read on the forward strand.
CGGCGTGGCGCGCTGGGCGCTCACGCTGCCTGACGAGTCGCCGATGCGGGTGTGCCTGGCGCCCGACGGTCAGCACGCGGTCATCCTGGGCCGCTCCGGGGCGATCTGGAGCTTCGACCTGCGCGCCGCGACGCGCCAGCGGCTCGGCACCCTGGGCGCCCTGCCCAGCGGCTGCGGCTTTCGCGCGGATGGACGCTTCTTCTTCAGCATGGCGCGCGGCGCCGCGCTCACCGTCGGTGGCCTGGAAGGCGTCGCACCCTGGCTGCCCGAGCTGCCGGCGCTGGCCAGCCACGTCGAGTGGGGCGATGACGGCCGCCTGGTCGCGACGACCACGGACGGGCGCGTCCTGCTCGTCGATCCGGTCGGGCGCACGGTGGTCGCGCCGGCGGGCCTGCCCGCGCACGCGATCCGCGCCGTGCTCGCGCGCGACGGCGGCTCGCTGTTCGTCGGCGATGCCCAGGGCGGTGTCTGGCAGGCGACGCTCGACGGCACGCCCGCGCGCCTGATGCAGCGCCTCGACGGGCCCGCGTACAGCTTCGCGCTGCGCCGCGACGGCCGCGCCCTGGTGCTGGGCACCGACCGGGCCGCGATCGTGCTCGACGTCGCCACCGGCACGACCACCGTCCGTCAGATCGCGACCACGACGGGCGATCCGGTGCACGCGCGGCCCGCGGGCGACGGCGTGATGATGATCAGCGCCGTCGATCAGACGGTCGAGCTGTGGCGTCCCGGGGCCGACGACGCGGCGACCACGCGCTTCGGCGATCGCGCCTTCTGGAAGACGCTGGTGATCTCCGCCGACGGCGAGCGCGCCGCGTGGACCAACGTCGACGGCTCGCTCTACGTCGCGGATCTCGCCCAGCACGTGGCGCGGGCGTTCATCGGCCACCCGTCCGCGGTGCGCAGCATCGACCTGACACCCGACGGCCGCTGGATGGCCACCGCGCACGGCGATCGGGTGCGCATCTTCGCGCTCGGCGAGCCGACCCGGCGCGCCTGGCAGATCCCGGGCGGCGCGTCGGCGATCCACCAGGTGCTGCGCAAGCGCCCGGGCGAGATCCTCTACGCCGAGGAGGGCGGCCGTCGTCTGGTGATCTTCGATACCCGGACCAGGACGCGTCGGGTCGTGGCCACGCTCGACGAGCCGGCCCGGTGCTCCGGCTCGTTGCCGTCCGGCCACGAGGTCGCCATCGGTGGCGAGCGCGGCGCCATGTCGATCGTCGATCTCGATTCGGGGGTCGTGCGGCCGCTCGAGCGGCTGGGCAGCAGGTGCCACGTCGTGCAGGTGCTGGGCGACGTCCTCCACGCCGGTGACGCGGATCTGCGCACCTACGCCTGGGACCTGGCCACGTGGAAGCTGACGGTTCATCCGCCCCGGGATCCCTCGCTGTCGCAGCTGCTGCCACGCATCGAGAAGCCTGGCCCGCGCGTCGCCGTGCTGCTCGAGTCGGTGGCGCTGATCGTCGACACCGCGACCGACCAGCTACAGGCGCTGCGCGTGCGCGGCGGCCTCTTCTTCGGCGGCGCGCTGTCGAAGGACGAGAACTCGGCGGTCTTCGGCACCTCCGACGGCCGCCTGCTGCACTGGCGCGTCGGCGACGCCGAGCCGCGCGAGCTGGGCCGCCTCGACGGCCTGGTGACCCACATGACCTTCTCGCGCGACGGCCGCGAGGTCTACGCGGGCGCCGAGAGCGGGGTCGTCGAGGCGTTCAGCGTCCAGGACGGCACCCGACGCCCCATCGGCCGCCACGGCGCGCGCATCACGGCGTTCACGCTGTCACGCTCGGGCGCCCGGCTCGCCAGCGGCGACGTCACCGGCGAGATTCGCGTCTTCGAGCCGGCCACCGGTGCGGCCTTGGTGCTTGCCGGCCACGAGCAGACGATCCTGTGGGTCGCGTTCGTCGACGACGATCTGCTGGTCTCGATGAACTACACGGGACAGCTGCGGCTGTGGCCGCTCACCACGTCGCTGTTCGTGCCCGGTGACGGGCCGTCCTTGCGGGCGTGGCTGGCCGAGCTCACGACCGCGCAGGTGACCGGCGCCGCGGGCGCGGTCGAGAGCCCGATGACGACGCTCGCCGCGCTGCCGTAGCTAAGTTAGTGGCGCGCCGGGCGCGCGCTCAGAAGCCCACGCCGAGCTTGACCTGCCACATCTTCGCGACCTCCTCGATGGCCACGTAGCTCACGCCCAGCGAGACCTTCCGGAAGCTCTTGGGCAGCACCATGAGCCGGCCGTCGAAGCGAGTCTCGCTGATCGGGCCGCGATCACAGTACGCGCCGGAGGCCTCGAAGCCGATGAG
>JBKJOI010000603.1:0-3767 GCA_046595695.1 Haliangiales bacterium
CGCGCGCCATGCTCAGCGGGCCGGCGACGTACCTGGCCTGGTCGCGCGCCCTGGACGTCGACCTCGACGCCCTGCCCGCCAACCTGCTCGTCAAGGTGAAGCACGAGCCGGAGACGGCGCATTTCCTCGACGGGCTCGTCTGGCTGGCGACGAACGTCTACGAGGTCGGATTCGCCGCGGTCATCCAGGCGGACAGCGCGACCTTCGTGCTGCGCGTGACGACCTTCACGGGGGATCCGGCCGATGCCCGCGCGGGCTACGCGGCAGCGCTCGAGAAGCGAAAGAGCGGCGACCGCGCCGCCTACAGCGTGGCCCTCGCCGAGCTGGCCAAGAAATTCGCCGGCAGCCGCGTCGGCAAGCGCGCCAAGCTGGACGCGGAGGGTTCGCCGGTCTTCGGGCCGGCCTCGGGGCTCATCGGCGCAGGGGCAGCGATGTTCCTCATCGGCCGTGAGAAGCGTCACGACGGCGGAATCATGGGCCATGAGATCCATGCCGAGCCGCCGTCCGAACCCGCGTCGGGAGGCAAGGCCGGCTTCGGCGGCAGTAAGAAGGACGAAGCCGCGCCGACCCCTCCATCCGAGCTCAAGGCGCCCCCGGCTCCGCCGGCCGGCGAGCTGAAGGCGCCGCAGTAGCACGGTCGCTCCGTCCGCCGCGCCACGGCCGACACCGCACGCCCAGCCCGCCACGCCTCCGAGCGAACCTTCGGCCGATCCACGAGAATCCCGCAAGCCGTAGAATGATCGGATGGCGCGGTCCGGCAGCGGTCCGGTGCATCGCTCATCCCGACCGTGGCGCAGACCCTCGCGCTGGGACGACTACGCGCCGAACTACCTGCGCGGCGAGGCAGCGGCCGCTCTCTACGCTCCACTCTTCGCCACCCTCGCCCTCCCCGAGCTCGCCATGCCCGCTACCGAGGTGGCTGCCGCGACCGTGTTCACCACCGGAGACGTGGTCGCGCAGGCAGCGGCGATCTCCACGGCGCTCCTGGCGAAGCACAACGCGCAGCTCGGAGCGCTCACGATCGATCCGCAGGACGGCGTGCATCCGCGTTACTGCGAGCTGCTGACGACCGTCACGCTGCCGCAGTTCCTGAGCGGCGAGGAGGTACCCGTACGGCTGCTTCCTGGCGTCGATGGTCGCGACCGGGGTCGCGGTGGTCCCGGCGCCCGCGCCGCTCGGCACGCCCTGCCCGCTCGGCCCCTGACGTCACCGCCGCGGCACACGCCCTGAAACCGCCCGCCGCACGCTCGCGCCTCGGCTGTTTACGCGCCCCGGCATGGAGAGTATAGTCCTGGCCTCGTACGGGCGCGTCATGTGCCCACGTAGCGACACGGAACGCCATCCTGGGGAGGACAACGTCATGGGCCTGTTCGACTTTCTGAACCCGAAGAAGAAGATCGAGAAGCTGCTTTCCGACAAGGTGATGACGCAGGTGATCGAGAAGGCCACCAAGCTCATCAAGGAAAAGGGTGAGGAGAAGGCGAAGGACGAGATCAAGACGTTCGCCGCCGACGAGATGAAGAAGCACGCTGGCTCGATCATCCCCAGCCCCTTCCAGAGCAAGGCCAACGAGATCATCGAGAAGGCCGCCGAGAAGATGGCCGACAAGGCGCTCGTCGAGGCCAAGAAGGTCGCGGGCATCAAGTAGCCCGCCCGGCGGCACGACCCCGTGCCGCCCTGCCCGAACGTCTCGTGACCTTCAGGCTGGCAGGCCTCTACCCCACCGGTTTCGTGAGTGGTGGCGCCAGCAGGCCCAGCATCCGCTCGACATTCCGTACGTCCTGTCCTTCGATCCACACGCGCGCCTCGTCGCGGAGCCGCTGGCCTTCGGCGTCGGGGCGCAACTCGCCCAGCCGGTGCCGCACTGCGGCCGCGACCAGCGGCATCTCGCCGTCGTCGAGCAGCGGCAGCGCCTCACGGGCCAACCGCTCGGCCTCCTTTGCGTCCCCTTCGCGCGCCGCGAGCCCGGCGCGCAGCACCTGGGCGAAGCCTCTTCCTGGCGCATACCCCCAGCGATCGAGCCCGCGGATCGCGGCCCGCGCCGTGTCGACGTCACCGACGGCCACCGCGGCCAGGCCACCGTAGCGGTCGGCCTCCCACAGGATGAACGGCACGTGCGAAAGCAGCGTCTGGCGCAACAGCGGCCGCTCCTTGCGGATCTCCTCGGCCGCGTCGGCGTGGCGCCCCAGGTAGATGAGCAGCACGGCCCGCGCAATCGTCAGGAAGTGGTGAGCCATGTAGAACGAGCCCGGCGGCCAGCCCTCGAGCGCGCCGTCGACCTCGGGGATGGCACGCTCCGGCTGATCGGCGCACAGGTGGCGCCACGTGCTCGGCTGACAGCGGAACAGGGTGCGAGCGTAGACGTCGTTGCGCCGGTCGGCCTCGTCGACGTAGCGGTCGAGCTCGCCGGAGAGGCCGGCGAAGGCGCCCTGGTTGATGCGGCAGAACAGCATGAAGTAGCGCGCGGTGACCCGCTCCCAGTCGACCCCGATGCAGCGCTCGCGAAAGATGCGCTCGGCGGCCGTGAAGGCCTCGTGGGCCACGCTCGTGCGCGTGGCGAAGAAGGCGACCGCGCCGGCCGCCAGCCGCGAGACGCCCAGCAGGTACGGATCGCCCAGGCGCTGCGCGCGCACCTCGACGTCGTCAGCGATGGCGACCGCGTGGCGCCACTGCCGGCCGCCCGCCGAGGCGCGGAAGACCGCGTCGATGGCGAGCGCGCGCACCAGCCGCCGCTCCTCGCCCAGCTCGAGCGCGAGCAGCAGGTGGCGCGTCTGCAGATCCGAGCCGCGGATGTTGTCGATCATGCCCAGGCTCGTCGACGCCGCGTAGAGCGAGTCGAGGCTGCCCAGCTCGCGCAATGACAGCTCGCTCTCGGCGCGGGGCTTCGAGCGCTCGCCGCGCAGCGCCAGGCGCGCGCGCTGCAGCAGCAGACTCGCCTGCGCGCCCCGCCGCGTCATCGGGACCCGCACGCCCATGGCCGCCATGCTCTCGCGCAGCGCGAGCAAGCCGGCCTCGATGTGACCGCTGCGCAGGAGGTTGTCCGCGGCGAGGCGCAAGAGCTCGATCGCCGCGGCCGGATCGGCGCCCGTCGCAGCCTCGCGGTAGACGCGCGCCGCGGCGTGGCACGAGCCCGACAGGGCGAGCGCGTCGGCGCGCGCGCGCATGAGCCGGCGCCGCGCCTCGGGGGCGGGGTCACCGTGCTCGAGCACGGCACCGTAGAGCTCGGCGGCCCGATCGAAGGCCAGCTTGTCGACGGCGTCGGCCGCGGCACGCTCGAAATAGGTCGCGGCCTGCCGGCGATCACCAGCGGCCAGGTGGTGGCGCGCGAGGCGGTCCACGGGGGCGCCCTCCCAGCGCTCGAGCGCCTGCGCCAGCTTCTCGTGCTCCTCGCGGCGACGCGCCGGGGGTAGGCGCGCCCACAGCGTCTCGCGCACCCGATCGTGCCACGGGGTGAGCAGCGGCTCGACCGCCTGGCGGGCGACGCGCAGCAGGCTCTGCACCCGCAGCGTGGCCACGGCGCGCTCACGCGCCTCGGGCACGAGCCCGGCGGCCAGGCCGAGCACCCACGCCGGGGTCGGCTCGCCCGCCACGCAGACGGCCTCGAGCAGCGCGCGCTCCGGGGCCGCGAGGCGCTGCACGCGCGTCCACAGCACCTCCTCGAGCGAGCCGCCTGCGTCCGCCGCGCCGCCCGCGCCCGCCGCGCAGGCGGCTCGCTCGAGGAGGTGCTGTGGACGCGCGTGCAGCGCCTCGCGGCCCCGGAGCGCGCG
>JBKJOI010000699.1:0-17483 GCA_046595695.1 Haliangiales bacterium
CGGGTTCATCGCGACCGAGCTCGTGTCCTTGAACGGATCGCCGACGGTGTCGCCGACGACGACCCCTTCAAGGACACCTCGTCGGTCGCGATGAACCCGGTCATCAAGTTCACGACCCTCTTCGGCCTCCTCGCCGTCGAGCTCGCCGAGATCCTCGGCGCCGACCACGGCTCGAGCGCGCGCCTGATTCCGGCCGCCGTGTTCTTTGCGATCTCGCTGTTCTTCGTGCACCGCTCGTTCTACGGCATGCGCATCCAGACGATGGCGTCGGATGAGAAGGCCGCCGCGGGCTCGGTCAGCCGCAAGGCCGCCTAGCACTCCCTTCGAAGGCGTCGAACGGCCCGCCCTGGTGGCGGGCCGTTTTATTTTCGGACTCTGCTTGGGGAAGAGCGAGGTGAGCCGGGGCGGAGCGGGCGCTACCGAAGCGTTGTCGGCGCTCTAGACTTCGGCCGCGGCCTTGTAGCCGAGCTCGCCGATCAGCTTGGCGATCTTCGCCACATCGAGCTTCGCGACGTCGTACGTCACGGTGACTTCCTTGGCGGCGACGTCCACCTTCACGCTGACGATGCCGTCCTTCGCCGCGAGGCCGCCCTTCACCTTGTCGGCGCAGCCGTCGCAGTGCATGCCCTCGACCTTGAAGGAGGCGGTCGCCACCTTCGCCGGGGTTTCCTTCTTCTTCTCCGCGGTGCCGGCCTTGTCGTGACCTTCGCAGGCAAGAGCAACCGACATACCGGTGGTCGAGATCAGGGCGGCGGCCGCGAAAGCCGCGAAGACATTGGTGAGCTTACGCATGGTGGATTTCCTCCGTTGGACATCGCAATGCTATCACGCGACCGGCTCGGATCAATCGTGGCCTCAGCTGCGCAGGAAGCGCGCGAGCGGGCGAACAAACGGTGCGCATGCGGCCGCGAGCAGCATGGCGGCGACGACCCCCAGCCCGGCGGTCTGATAGGTAAAGGACACCGAGGGCGCCTGGACCATCACCGCGGTGCCCAGGTCAAACGTTGCGCCCACGCTGAGCGCAGCCGCACCGGCCATCGCCAGCAGGCCCCACGAGCGCATGCGCACGAGCGCGCGCAGACCGACGACGCCGAGCGCGAGCGCCGCGACCGCGGCGAACGCCGACATGCCCATCGACTGCTTGGGCGCGAGGCCCGCCATCACCAGGTAAGGCAAGCTGGCGCCGGCGCGCTGCACGGCCTTGCCCAGCCGATTGACCGCGTTCTCGTCCAGGCGCCAGCGCTGCCGCCAGTCGAGGCGTGCGTCGAACGCCGACGCCGGCCCGGCGCCGAGCAAGCACGCGAGCACGACCGCGTGCGAACCGCCCCAGATCCACACGATCGGATCGAGGCCGATCTGCCAGGCGAGCATGACCGCCATCGCCAGCCCCGAGAACGCCACGCCGGTCGTGTACCAGCGCGCCCAGAACCAGCCGGCGACGAGCCCGAAAAAGGCCATCCCGTAGATCGCCGCCAAGCCGCCGAACAGGAGGCCGAGCTCCGGCGGCCCGAGGAGCGCATTCAAGGTGAACAAGCTGGTGAAAAACGCCAGCACTGCAGCCCCGCACGCTTTTCGTTCACCGACGAGTGCCATGGCGCTTATTATAGCCGGGCTTCGGGGTCGCGCCATTGAGCCCTCCCATCCCTCCCGATAAAGAGCGCGGCCTGCGCCGGCTTAGCCGGCAGATGGGCACGGCTGCCATCGACCTGGATCAGCTGATCATCCGGCTGGATGTGCTGAACCTCGTGCCCGAGGACGTCGTTCGCCGGCTGCGCGTGCTGCCGCTCCAGGACGAGAGCGGCAACCTGACCGTGGCCGTGGCCGACCCGAGCAACGCCTCGGCGATCGACGAGATGGCGTTCCGCTCCGGCCGCAAGGTGATCCCGTACGTGGCCCCCGAGGAGCAGATCACCGCGGTCATGGAGGAGTGCCTAACTGCGCGCCGCCGCGGGGATTTCCAGTGGCGTGGGGCACGCGCACCACGCGGTGACGGGGCGCTGTCCCTGGCCGCCGCGGCGGTGCCGCCCGACGACGACGACATCCCGCTCACGATCGTCCCCGGCACCGTGCCGCCGCGCGGTCCCCCGCCCGCCTCGATGCCCACGGACGACGCCCGGCCCGCGGCGCGCATGCCGGACGAGCGGCTCGCGGTGCCCGAGCCGTTCGAGGGCGAGGCCTCGTTCACCCGGGCGCGCTCGGTCTCCGACGTCGGCAAGCGCGTGCGCTCGCGCATCCTGGTCGTCGACGACGAGCCGGTGATCCGCCAGATCCTCAAGCAGGGGCTCACGCAGCGCGGCATGGAGGTCATCGAGGCCGCGACCGGCATGGAGGCGCTGCGCCTCATCAAGGACAAGGAGCCCGACGCCATCGTCCTCGACGCACTGATGCCCGACGTGCATGGCTTCGACATCTGCAAGCGCCTGCGCGAGAGCCGGCGCTACCACCACGTGCCGGTGGTCATGGTCACCGGCGTCTACAAGGGCTGGCGCATGGCCGCCGACATGCGCGAGACCTACGGCGTCCACGCGTACATCGAGAAGCCGTTCGACCTGCGCGACGTCGTTCGCGCCGTCGACGACGCGCTGGCCGGCCGCGCCTTCACCGCGCGCCCCGCGACCGAGGAGTTCTCGCCCGACGCCAAGCGGCTCTACTCCGAGGCCTCCGACGCCTACCGCAAGGGCGACCTGGACGTCGCGATCTCGGGCATGGCCTCGGCGGTCGCACTCGACCCGCTGTCGTCGTCGCTGCGGCACCAGCTGGGGCTCCTGTACGCGCAGCGCGGCCACGACTTCGCCGCCATCCAGGAGCTCGAGATGGCCATCGACGTCGAGCCGTCGCGCTTCCAGTCGCTGCGTAACCTCGCGATCTTGTTCCAGCGGCGCGGGCTGCGTCGCAAGGCCTGCGAAATGTGGGAGCGCGCGCTGTCGACGGCTCCGGACGACGCGGCGCGGCAAGAGATTCGCGTCATCCTGCTGCAGCTGTTCTGACTGACCGAACCTCGCAACCCACGGCTGACCGAGGACTTTTTCGGTTGGAGCCCGCGCCGGGCCGGCTATAGTCCAGCCGAATTTGCGGAGGTTCATGGTGACGTCGATGGTCGGTTCTCGTCTGGTTCGGTTCGCGCTGCCGGCGCTCGCGCTGGCGGTCATCGCAGCTCCCGCCGTCTTCGAGGGCCACGCGGTCGCGCAGAAGAAGGCGAAGGGGGCACGGCCCAAGGCCGCGTGCGAGCTGCGCAATTTCCCGATCTACGCCGGCGCGAGCTGGACGTACAAGAGCGGCGTCGACGAGATCAAGATCTCGGTCGAGAGCGTCGGCCCGGGCAAGGACGACGCCGGCAACGCGGTCACGGTGATCGAGGTCGACGAGACCTACAAGAACGAAACCAACAAGCTCAAGTGGACGTGCACCGCCAAGACCGGCCTGCGCGTCGCTCCGGAGAGCTTCTTCTTCACGGGCGAGCCGGGCGGCCTCTGGGGCTCCACCATCGAGGTCACCAAGCACGACGACGTGTGGCTGCATCCGGACGCCGAGGTCATCGAGGACTCGGGCTGGCAGGAGAAGTTCAAGGCGAACGTGCCGCGCACCGACCAGGGAGGTCGCAGCGCCAAGCACCTGGACGCGAGGATCGAGGTCGGGCGCTTCGTGACCGTCCACGGCCTCGAAGCGGTGCAGCTTGCGGTCGGTCAGTGGGCCGCGCAGAAGGTCGCCTTCGAGCTCCGCGCGGCGGCGTTCATCGGCGAGGAGAAGCTCGATCTGTTGATCGACGACAAGAATCCCGGCGCGTTCTGGTTGGTCAAGGACCTCGGCGTGGTGAGGTACGAGGACAACCTCAAGACCCGGCGCGCGTGGGAGCTGACCGCCACCACCGTGCCGCTGCCGTAGCTCCGTCCGTCCGCACCCCGCTCGCCCGCTCCGACCCCTACTCCAGCCGCAGCAGCAAGAACTTCAGGTAGCGCCCCTCCGGGAACGCCACCGAGACCGGATGATCCGGTCCGGCGCCGCCCGCGTGGACGACGCGCGCGTCGCGCCCGGCCTCGGCGCAGCCGGCGGCGACCGTGGCCGCGAAGTCGGCGGCGCTCAGGTGGCTCGAGCACGACGCGGTGGCGAGCAGGCCGCCGGGCGCGACCACGCGGGCGGTCGCCGCGTTCAGGCCGCGGTAGGCGATGAGCGCGGCCGGCTTGGCCTTCTCGCTGGGCGCGAAGCTGGGCGGATCGCAGATCGCGAGCTCCCAGCGGCGACCGCGCGTCGCCGCGTCGGCGAGGAAGTCGCGGCAGTCGGCGGCGACGAACTCGTGCGCGTCGGGGTCGAGGCCGCTGTGCGCGAAGTTGCGGCGCGCGGCGTCCACGGCCGGGCGCGCGAGGTCGACGCTGGTGACCTTCACCGCGCCGCCGAGCGCCGCGGCCACCGAGAAGCCGCCGGTGTACGCGAACAGGTTGAGCACGCGCGCGCCCGTGGCCAGATCGCGGATGCGCGCGCGGTTGGGCCGCTGGTCCAGGAACAGGCCGGTCTTCTGCCCGTGCACGACGTCGACCTCGAAGCGCGCGGTCGCCTCGCGCACCATCACCAGCGCGGGCGGCGCGTCGCCGTACAGAGCGCGCCCACCGCCGCCGCGTCCCTCGGACGGCCGCGCCCAGAGGCGCTCGAGCGGGAAGCCGGCCTCGCGCACCGCCGCGACGACGGTCGCCGCGTGCGGCGCCCAGGCGCGCTCGGCGGCCACGCCGTCGAAGCGCACCACGCCCGTGCCCGCGTACGCGTCGAGCACCAGGCCGGGCACGCCGTCGGCCTCGCCGTGCAGCAGGCGCAGCGCGTCACCATCGAGCTCGTGGGCCGCCGCGCGGCGCAGCGCGCACGCCGAGGCCACGCGCGCGCGCACCAGCTCGGCGTCGAGGTGCACCGCGGCGTCGCGCGTCACCACCCGCACCGCGATCGGTCCGTCGGGGTCGAAGTAGCCGCGCGCCAGCAGCTCGCCGTCGGGCGCGGCCACGTCGACCTCGGCGCCCGCCGCGGGTACGCGCGCCGGGCGCTCGAGTGCGGCCGCGAAGATCCACGGGTGACCACGGCGGATCGCGACCGTGACGTCCTTCTTCAGCCGCAGCTGCACGCGGCGCACAGTAGTCGAAGCGAGTCGTACGCGCCACGGTGTGGCGCTGGTGCGTCAGCTCGTCAGAACGTGAGGAGGATGCCGACCTCGGGGCCGTGCAGCGGCGGGCCGACATTGAAGTCGACGATCCGGTAGCTGACCTGCAGCACCGAGGCCTGCACGCCGGCGAACAGCTCGTTGGCCGCGACGTCGTCCTCGAACCAGAAGCGGCGCGCGCCGCCGGTGACCGCGATCGCGCCGCCGAGCCAGCGCTGCGCGTGGAAGCCGACCGCCGCGCCGGTCATCGTCAGACGGTCGTTGTTGTCGAGCCCGGCGAGCCCCAACTCCAGCCACAGGCTCGACTTTTCGTTGTGATCCACGCGCCAGAGCCCACCGACCCACCACATGTCCAGGTGCAGGTACTCCTTCTCGCGGGTGCCCTTCACCTGCTCGTAGAAGGTGGTCCCGCGCACCCCGAGGCCGAAATCGGCGTAGGTGGCGCGCACCTCGAAGGTGACCGCACCGTCGGAGTCCTCGACCGACTGGCCACCCAGGTAGAACTCGCTCGACACGCCGTCGGAGGGCGCGGGCGGACCGTAGGTGTAGCCGAGCGTGGCCACAGGATCGATGTGGCAGCAGCCCGACTCTCCCCACGATGACGAGGAGTTACCGCTCGAGCTGGAGCCACTGTCGCCGTTGTCGTTGTCGTTCGAGCTGGCCGGGCTCGCGTGGTCGTCGTTGTCCGAGGCGCTCGAGATCCCGTGCGAGACCTCGGCGAGCGCGCCCGCGTGAGCCACATGAGCCAGGTGAGGAAGGCCGGCCGTCGCGAGCAGCGCCGCGGCCGCGATCGTGAGTCGTCTGCGCCACATGCACCCAGGACTCTGCAAGCGGCCTGCCGGAGCTTGCCGGACGATGAGACGCGCTACGGCGTCGTCGGCGCCAGCAGCTGCTTCTTGAGCGCGTCCTTGTAGGGTGGCGCGCGCGCCAGTACGTCAGCGCGCAGGGCGACCGGGGCGAGCGCCGCGCCCTTGCGCGCGGCCGGGTGCTGATCGATGAGCGCCTGCCAGCGGGGCGGCTGCTCGGCGAGCGCGGCCACGACCAGCGTCGAGGTCACCGCGGCGAGGCTGCTGTTGCGCAGCACGGAGGTCGCGATCAGGAAGCGGCCATCGACCGAGAAGCGTGGCGACTCCTCGTCGGCCACGTCGTCGTCGACGAGCACGGTGCGCTGCTTGCCATCGGCGCGCATGCGCCAGATGTCGCGATCCTCGCGCACCTCGGCGGGCGCGACGAAGGCGAGCCACGCGCCGTCGGGGGACCACGTGGGCTCCTTGCCGTCACCCAGGTCGATAGCGCTCGTGCCGTCGGCGCCGGTGATCGTCACGCGGCTCCTGCCGTCGGTGACCGCGCTGAACGCGATGCGCTTGCCGTCGGGAGACACGGAGGGATCCATGTCCTCGCTGGCCGTGGTCGTGAGCCGCGTCAGCCGACCCGCGTGCGGCGGCGTGGCGGTGCCCTCGCCGTCGGCCCCGCCTTCGCCGCCGGCCGGCGCCGCCGTGAGCTCGAGGCGCCAGAGATCGAAGCTGCCGCTGTCGCCGGTCGACGCGAAGACGATCGCGTCGCCCGCCGGCGTCCACGCGGGCGTCCAGTCGATCTCCGCCTCGGACGTGAGCCGCACCGGCTGCGCGCCCGGCTCGATCGCCGAGATGATCCACAGCGAATAGCGGTTCAGCGCGCCGCGCGCGCGCGTGGACGCGAAGACGATCCAGCGGCCGTCCGGCGACCACGCGGGCATCAGGTCCAGGATCGGCGCGGCCGCGTCGCTCTCGGTCAGCACGCGCTGGCGCAGGCCCTCCTCGTCGACCATGACCAGGCGGCTGCCCTGCGCGCCGCGCTCGACTACCACGAAGCGCGTGGCCGAGGGAGCCGCGAGCAGCGCGCGGGCATCGATGGGAGCACGCGGACTGGCCACGCGCGGACCGTCGACGTCGCGTGCGCCGACCGGGCCACACGCGACCACGAGCACGCAGACGAGGAACGCGAAGCGCACCACCCGTCCAGTCTAGATCACACTCAGCCGGCGCGGGCTCAGGGCGATCGTGACGTTCGAACGGTCGCCCACGAGATCGCCACCCGACTGGAACGGCGCGGGGCGCGAGAGCATGAGCTCCACCTCGTCGCAGAGGAAGTCGTGGATGGTGTTGCCCTGGTAGCCGCCGCGCCAGACCTCGCGCAGGTGCGCGAGCACCTCGACGCTGCCGGTGTCGGCGAGGCGCAGCTGGAACTGCTCCGGCGACCGCTGCGCGTGCGGGAACATCTTCAGGCCCAGGCCGTAGTAGGGCACGGTCGCCGCCGAGGCGAGCGAGGCGCGACCGCGCCACAGCACGCGGCCCGCGGGGATCGGGTCGCCGACCTGACGGCCGTCGACGTCGACGCGGATGGCCGGCTTGCCGCGGTTCACCGCGACGATCTCGGGCCGCGTAGACACCGCGAAGCGCGGGATGGTCTGCGTGGCCACCGAGAGGAAGTAGCGCGCGGCCGCCGACTCGAGACGCGGCGCGAGGCCGGTCTTCTTGAGCCAGCCGACGGTGCGGTTGTAGTCGTCCTGGATCATCGCGTCGAGCCCGAAGCCGCAGAACACGGTCGGCTTGCCCTCGACCTCGATGAGCGAGAGCTCGCGGCGGCGCGCGTGGGCGCGCGCGCGTGACAGGTCGAGCGCGAGGCCGTCAGGCGTGGGCTGCGCGGCGCCGAGCGTCTCGGCGACCGCGTTGCCGGTGCCGAGGCGCAGCACGCCGACGTCGGGCAGGCGGGTGCGGCGCACGTCGGCGGCCGCGGCCAGCTTGGCCACGCCCTGGACGAACGTGCCGTCGCCGCCGCCCCACAGCACCGCGTCGTAGCGGCGCGCGAGCAGCATCTCGCTGATCGGGCCCAGGTCCTCGAGCGACTGCGAGAGGAAGAGATCCTCGTGCGGAACCACCGAGCGGATCCACGAGACCGTCTTGTCGTCGACCTTGCGGGCGCGCGCGTTCAGCACCACGCCCACGCGACGCCGACCCAGGTCGGGGCGGGGAATCGCGCGAAGAGCCGATTGTGTCAGAGCGACCATGCCGCGGAATCTTTGCAGGAGTGGGGCCAGCCTTGCCGCGCCGCGTCGTCACGTGATTTCAGCTGGTTACGCTGCGTATTGCGTCACAAAAGTGCGTCGGGAAGGTGCCAGGTGCGTAGCGACGGTGGCGGGGAATGCGTATCCACAGCGGGAGGTTAAGGATGGCATGAAGCGCGCCGTCGTCCTCGAGGCCTGCCTGGAATGTGGTGAGCCGGTTCATCCGGTGGCCGGGCGATGCAAGCACTGCCGCGCGGATCTCGCGCTCTTGCGCACCGAGGCGAAGGCCGCCGAGAAGCGCGCTTCAGCCGCGGCGCGCGCGGCGGTTGCGACGCCGCTACGGGTGTCGACCGCGGCCGAACGCGACCGCGCCGGCGAGCCGACGCTGCAGCCGCGCAACGCGAGCGCCAGAGCATCGACCAAGTCGTCGTCGTTCTCGTCGACGCGCAGGTTGGCGCTCGCCGTGGCCGCGGTGCTGCTGGTCGGCGTCGTCGGCGGCGTCGTGGCGCAGCAGGTGTACGCGCGCGGCAAGGCCGGACCGGACGCCGCACCGGCGGTCCGTCACGCGGCCGCGGATCCTACCTCGAACGGCGCGCACGATCCTGGCGATAGCCCCGGCTCCCGACGGTGGAATCCATTCGGCCTACCGCCGACATCGCGGGATCCGGATCCCTTGGATCCGTTCGCCGGCGATCCTGCCGATCCGCTGGGCGGCGGCGGGCTCGATCCGTTCAGCTTCCTGAACCCGCGCGGTCCATCGGCGCGCAAGCCGCGCGCACTGGCAGGTCCGTTGCCCGACGTGAGCGACGTGCAGCGTTTCGTACCCGGCATGGTCGAGGTCGCCTGCGACAAGCTCGCGCAGTGCGGCCTCGTCGACGACGCCATGGTCGAAATGTGCAAGATGCTCGCGAGCGGGCTGCAGGACTTCGAGGTCATCGAGCGCGTCCAGCGCGGCGAGTGCCGCTACGACGCGGGCGCGGCGCGCGAATGCCTGCAGGCCGTAGGTGGGATGACGTGCGACAGCGCCGTAGATCCGGGCCAGCTCCTGGCGCTCGCGGACCAGGTCGCATCATGTAGTCGGACCCTGGACTGTCCGTAAATCCTGCGTCTCTGTCGGATTGAACGGCAGACATTCAGCGCGATCTCGATATAATCGCAAACCAATGGCCGCCGGGGTCTCCAGCGGGTCAGTCGTGCCTGCGAATGCCCGAAATTTCGGCAAGTACCAGCTGGTCCTGCGCCTAGCGACCGGAGGGATGGCCGAGATTTTTCTCGCCAGACTGAAGGCCGTCGCCGGGTTCGAGCGCTTCGTCGTCATCAAGCGGATCCTGCCGCACCTGGACGAAGACGAGCAGTTCGTCGCGATGTTCCTGGACGAGGCTCGCATCGCGGCCAGGATCACCCACGCCAACGTTTGCCAGGTCTACGAGCTCGGCGAGGTCGACGGCCAGTACTTCTTGGCCATGGAGTACCTCGAGGGCATCACGCTGAACTCGGCGATGCGCAAGCTCGCGCGCGAGCGCCAGCCCGCCGACGCACGCCTCGTCGCCGGCGTGATGCAGCAGGCCTGCGAGGGCCTGCACTACGCCCACGAGCTGCGCGATCTGAACGGGCCGCTCGGCATCGTGCACCGCGACGTCTCGCCGCAGAACCTCTTCGTCACCGTGGAGGGCCTGGCCAAGGTGCTCGACTTCGGCATCGCCAAGGCTCAAGGCGCGTCGTCGCGCACGCGCACCGGCACGGTGAAGGGCAAGTACGCGTACATGCCGCCCGAGCAGCTGCGCGGCGACCCGCTCGACCGGCGCGTCGACGTCTGGGCGCTCGGCGTCGTGCTCTTCGAGGCGCTGACCGGCAAGCGGCTGTTCTGGCGCGACACCGACTTCCTCATCTTCCGCGCCATCACCGATGAGCCGATCCCGCACGTGCGCGACTACCGCCCCGACGTGCCCGCGGCGCTCGACGCGGCGGTGGCGCGCGCGCTGTCGCGCAACCGCGACGACCGTTTTGCCAACGCGCGCGTGTTCGGCGAGGCCATGGCCTCGGCGCTCGCCAGCGTCGGCGGACCGCTCAGCACCGCAGCGGTGAGCGTGGAAGTGCAGCGGCTGTTCCGCGAGGAGATCGAGGCGCACCGCGCGCTCGTCGCCGAGGCGACGCGCATGCCCGTCGAGGAAGAGCAGACCTCGAAGGTCAGCGTGCGACCGCCGACCTCGCCGCTCACCGGCCCGGGCACCGCGCCGCTCCCTGCCGCGCTCACCGAGCTGCCCACCCAGACGCTGGCGACCACCGAGCTCTCGGCGCGCATTCGTGGCAAGGTCGGTAACACCACCGATCGAGTGGACACTCGCAAGGACGGGCTGGGCGAGCAGGACACGGTCGACGACAGCCGCCATGCGTCGATGATCAGCGGCACGGGCGCGCGCGCCCCGACGACCGCCGAGCGCCCGCCGCGGGGGATGCTGCCGCTGCCGGCGCCCGACGATCGCGAACCGTCGCGCCTGGCACCCTCGATGGACGACGCCGTCCCGGTGGCCTCGAGCGTGCCCTCCATGGGCACGGCGTCGAACCAGCCGAGCCTGGTCTCGGGCACCGCGCTGGTGGGCGCGCGCAGTGGCAGCGGCTCGTACCAGACCTTCGACGCGCCCGACCTGCGGCCGCGACGCTCACACGCGGCGTTGTGGATCGGCCTCGTGGTCGTGGTCGCCGCGATCGTCGGTGTCGTCGCCTTCGGCGGTGGCGAGCCGGGCGCGGCGCCGAAGAGCACCGCGGTGAGCAATCCGAGCGGCGCCGGCTCGAGTGGAGATCTCGACGCCGCCCGCGCGGCCGCTGGCGCCGACGCTGCAGGCCGGAATACCGAGCCGCTGCCCGGGCCCAAGCCGCTGCCGGTCGTCACCCCGCCCGACGCCGGAGCTGGAGGCGGAGGCGCCGAGGTCGGTCCCGGCGGGGCAGCCACGCCCGACGGCGCTGGCGTCGACGACCCGAACGGCAAGGAGCCCGTCGCGGACCCGGTCAAACCGCCGGTCGACGCTCCGCCCCGCGACAAGCCGAGGGATCGCGTGCGCCCCAAGGATCCGCCGCGCGAGAAGCCGCCGCGCGAGAGGCCGCCGCGCGATCCCGAGCCGCGCGAGCCGAAGGAGCCGATCAAGGATCCGACGCCCGCCGGGCCGCCGGGCTTCGTCTCGATCGACTCGGATCCGTACGCGACGATCTACATCGACGGCAAGAAGATCGGCGTCACGCCGCTCGCACGCATCCCGCTCGCGCCCGGCGCGCACCGCGTGCGTGCGGTGTCGTCGCGCGGCGGCGAGCAGCTCTTCAACGTGACCATCGATTCAGGCAAGGACGCGCGCGGCAAGAAGCTGACCTGGTAGGCAGCGAAGCGGTTTATGATGAGGTCGATGTCCGGCCCATGCTCCCTCCGCTGGCTCGTCCCGCTGGCGTGCGTGCTCTCGTGGAGCAGCGCCGCGTGGGCTGCCAACCCTCACCTGCAGCGGGCCAAGCAAGAGCTCGACGAGCTGCGCTACGACGACGCGGCGAGCTCACTCGAACAGGCGCTGCGCGTCGGTGAGAACGGGCCCAAGGAGCTGGGCGAGATCTACCAGCTCTCCGGCCAGACCGCCGCCGCGCGCGGCGACGCGGCCGCGGCCGAGGACTTCTTCCGTCACCTGCTCGCGCTCGCGCCCCAGACGACGCTGCCCGCAGGCGTGTCGCCCAAGATCGCCGAGCCGTTCGCCGCCGCGCGATCCTTCATCGACCAGCGACTGCCGATCGCGTGCCGCTGGGAGAGTGATCCCTCGGGGCCCGCGCTGCTCCTGCTCGTCGACGCGGATCCGCTGTCGATGGTCCACGGCGCCGAGGTGGTCTACCAGGAGAAGGGCAAGGACAAGCGCGTCACGCGCCGCGGCACCGCGCCGTACTCGATGCGAGTGCCGCGAGCGGCCAAGCTCAGCGTGCGGATCGCGGCACTCGACGAGTTCGGCAACCGGCTGGTCGAGTTCGGCCAGGGCCCCGATCGGCTGGTCCTGGACACCACCTCGGGCGGCAGCGACGGCGGCGACGGCGTGAAGCCGCCGATCCCCAAGACCGACGAGAAGCCCGGGCGGCCCATCTACGCTAAGTGGTGGCTGTGGGGCGGCGTGGCGCTCGTCACCGCCGGCGTGGGCACGTACTTCGGGCTCGACGTCATCGCCGCAAGGGACGAGATCGAGGATCTGAACCAGCGCAGCCTCGAAGGCGAGGAGGTGCAGTTCTCCGATGCGCTCGCGATCCAGCAGCGTGGCGACCGCAGCGCGCTGGTGGCGAACGTGACGTTCGGGGTTGCGGGCGCGGCCGCGGCCGCAGCGGTGATCCTGCTCGTCACCGAGCCGGGCGACGAGCGCGGCAAGCGCGACCGCGCGCGCCTCGTGCCCTCGGTCGGGCGCGGGCACGTCGGCGTGGCGTGGACGAAGAGCTTCTGACGAAGGGCGACTGAGCCCGGAGCGGAGCGATGGAGCGTCGGACGCGCGACTAGCGCGTCGGCGGCGCCTTGGTGGCGCCCGCAGGCACAGGCGGCGCGTCGGTCGCAGGCGCGGCGCCCGCCGCGCCGGGGTCCGCAGGCGCAGCGGCAGGCGCGGCACCGGCGGCGGGATCCACGGGCGCCGGTGCGACGGCCGGGGCCGGCGTAGGAGCCGGGGCCGGCGCGGCAGCGGCGGGAGCCTCGTCTTCGCCCATCTCGAAGTTCGTCTTGGGCGTCGAGCCCCAGAAGGCCAAGATGATCACGACCAGCACCGCGCCGATACCGACCCCCACCGTCCAGCCGATGGCGCTCGCGCGCTTGGCGTTCCGCTGGGTGAATTCCTCGTAGACGGCGAAGTGCCGCTCTTCTTCAGGCGGCATCGACGAGAACGACTCGTAGCTCATGGGGCCTCCGGCGTCGAAAGTGGTGCGACTACGGCAACATTACTCAGGGTTTCCATGGGACGCAAGCAGCGGGAAGCCCGGGGCCGGTGCCAGGCGTAGTAAGGCCATGCGATTCGCGACCTGGTTGGTCACCGTGGCCCTCGTCGGCGCGGCCTGCACCTCCTCGACGAACGTCCCACCCGGCACGACCGCCACGAGGGCCGCCGCAGCCGTCGCGGGCCCGGCCCACATCGAGCCCCAGGCGCCCCAGGCACCCGCGCCGCCCCCGCCAGCCTTGCCGCTCGGCTGCGCCGACACCGGGATCTACTCCGACCTCGACGCGGAGGTGCGCGTCGCCCTTCCCGCCCGGCTCGACCGCGCGGCGATCACGATGATCGTGGACGAACCTCACGGCACCCTGGTGCTGTACGAGCACGACTGGCCGCTCAAGGCCTACCCGATGGGCGCCAGCGGTGGCACCACGGTGACGCTCGCCCCGGGCCTCGAGGTCGCGCTCCGCGACGCCGACGCCTCCGAGCTCACCGCGCTCGTCGGCGACCGCCCGGCGCGGCGTCTCCAGCGCGGCGAGCGCCTGCCGCCCGGCGACCTCGACGCCGACGGCCTCCCCGATCCTCTCGACGTCCTCGCCGGCGGCAAGAAGCTGGTCGCGAACGGCGCCGTGTACACGCAGGACTACTTCACGCTGCCCTACCCGGGCGGCGATGCGCCGCGTGACCGGGGCTCGTGCGCCGACGTCGTGATCCGCACCCTCCGCAACGCCGGCCTGGATCTGCAGGTCGCCATCGCCGAGGACCTCGCGCGCGTGCCCGCCGCGTACCCGATGGTGACCCGGCCCAACGCGTCGATCGACCACCGGCGCGTCCGCACGATGCTGCCGTACTTCCAGCGCCACCTCGACGCGCGTGGCACCGATCCCAGCGACGCCGGCGACCCCTTCCGGCCCGGCGACGTGATCTTCATGGACACGATTCCGAGCCGTCCGGGCCCGGATCATGTCGGCGTGATCAGCGATGTGCGGGGTGATAGCGGCCTACCGCTGGTGATCAACAACTGGACCGACGGGCACCGCGACGCGGAGATGGACCTGCTCGGGTTCGTGCCGGTGACGGCGCGCTACCGCCTGCCGCGCCGGCGCTGAAGCCGCCGCGGCGCGCGCTGACCTACTCGATCTCGACGCTCGGCGTACGCGTGGCGCGCAGGTCGAAGTCGAGATCGGCGACCTCGGCGAGGCCCGCCCACGACCAGATCACGCCGCGCTTCTCGCCGCTCAGCACCGCGGTCAGCGTGCCATCCATCGCGCTGTAGATATCGAGCTCGATCTCGACCCCCTCGATGCGCTGGGTCGCGAGCTCGATCTCGGTACCGTTCGGCGCGACCGTCGACCAGTCGAGCAGCAGGTCCACCTGCAGGGCCGCGAAGCCCGCGTCGCCGCACGCCGTCCACTCGATGGTCGTGACCACCGGCTGTGCGAGGCTCGTGCGCACGTGGCGCAGCTCGAGCCCGTCCAGGCTGGGGTGCTCGTCGGTCACGAACATGGTGCCGAAGGCCAGATCGAGGCCGTCCAGCTCGAGCTGGTTGTTCTCGTACGCTGCCATCTGGATCTGGCCGCTCACGATGGGCAGCTCGCGGCCTTCGGCGCGCACGACCGAACCGGCGACCTCGACCGTGAGCGGAGTGGGAATGCCGAGCTGCTCGGACACCACGGACGCGCCGTCGACTCCACGGGCGTTCATCGAGCAGCCCACGAGCACGAACGGCGATGCGGCCGCAAATGCGATGGATGCCATTGAATTTACTGCCCTCGTTGGCTTCATGGTTTCATTGATTAGTCAGCATAACGCGCCGTGTCAACAGACCGGCGGAAGATATTTGACGCACCGCGTCTCAAGCCACTGAAATCACGAATGAATGTTCATTCCATTTAACGAGGGCGAAATGGCCCTGTTACGACCGGTGAGGGACTCGAGCGGCTCCCGGCACGGGTTTCGGGTTTGTCGTACGTCTGCGGAGCTGGTGGTAGGATGCCCGCCCTAAGGAGCGTCCATGGCCCGCCTGCGCACCCTCTCGTCCGCTTTCGCCCTCGGTCTCACGGTGCTCGTCGCGTCTTCCCCGGCGCTAGCTGATGATCCTCCGCCCAGCGGAGGCGTCGACGGCATCGGCACCGCCGAAGATCCCAACATCGCGGACGACACGAGCATCAACGACGATCCCTCCAAGGCCGACGCCGTCACCGCGGAGGACGAGACCTCGAGCGACACCGGCGTGACCAAGAAGCCGCGCATCACGAAGGCGACGTACCCGGTCGAGATCAACCACCGGCCCATGACGCTGCCGCAGTACACCGCGGAGATCTCGCTCGACGCGCCCATCGTCTTCGGCGGCGAAGCCGAGACCGATCCAGGCCTGCGCGCGACCCAGGTGCTGCGCGCCGGCTACGGCGTGACCCACGACATCCAGGTCGGCGTGAGCTACGGCTTCGGGCTCCAGCTCTTCGACCCGCCCGAGGGCGCGAAGAGCTTCGAGGCCGGCAAGGCGTTCTCCGTCGACGTGGCGTACACGATCCTTCCCGACCACCTGGCGGTCAGCGTCTCGCTGCCGTTTTACGCCGATCCGTTCGCGTCGAGCGTGACCATCGGGGCGCCTTTCCGCTTCAAGATGGGCGACAAGCTCGCCATCGTCGGCGGCCAGGATCTCATCGAGATCGGCTTCAACAAGTGGCCGGTGCGCGTGGCCGACCCCGAGTTCAACCTGGGGCAGGCGTATCTCGATCAGAACCCCGGTCAGGCCCAGGTGTCGAGCGGCGCGATCAACCTGCAGTTCGGCGCGGTCGTGGAGCTCAAGCCCAACCTGGCGTTGAGCGGTACCACGCGCCTGCACTTCGAAGACTTCAACGGCGACGATCTGCCGGTGCCGCTGTTCTTCGGGCTCACGTGGTCCAAGTGGAACCTCGACCTCGGTGGGCGCCTCGGCTTCGTGCGCCTCGACGAGACCAAGTCGTTCGCCGTCGCGCTCTCCGCCGCGTACCGGCTGTAGCCTCCTGGAGGTCGCAGCTCCATGCAGGACGGCAGCGACGCGACCGTGGTGCAGCGCCGCCGGCTCCCGCAGCCGGACGGTGGCGGCGCTCCCGGGGGTGGACCCGACGAGCGCGGCAGCCAGCCGACGCACGCCTCGACGCACAAGTTCACCTACTCCACGCCCGCCGAGACCATGCGCGCCGACGAGATGCTGCGCACGCGAGTGTTCCTGCGCGTCGTGCTCGGGCTCATCGTCGCGGTCGGGCTGGTCTTGCCCATGCTCGGTGGCGACCTGGTCTTCAAGTGGGTGCTCGCCGCCGGCATGCTGCTGACCGGCGGCGCCTGCGCGGGCTTCCTGTGGTTCATCCGCGACGAGTCGAACTACTCGCCCGAGCGCGCCATCCTGCCCACCGCCTGCTGCATCGTCGGCGTGATGACGGCGTGCAACTACTTCGGGCTGTATTCACCGGCGCCGATGGTGCTCACGTTCGGCATCTACTTCATGAGCCTGGGTTCGTCGCTCGGCGCGGCGGTGTGGGCGTACGCCACCGCTGCCATGCTGCACGGCATCGGTTCGGTGCTGCTCGCGACCGGCATCCTGCCCGACCGCGGGCTCATCCGCATCGGCGAGCTCGATCTGGTCGACCGCCTGGTCATCATCGCGGTCGTGCAGATCGTGATGCTGATGACCTTCTTCATGGGCCGCCTGTCGCGGCGCGCGACCATGACGGCGATGGAGCGGCTCGAGCAGGCGCTGCGCCAGGTCGGCCAGCGCGAGGCGCTCCTGCAGGAGGCCAACCGCGACCTCGAGCGCGCCCTGCGCGGCGGCTACCGCGGCCGGCTCACCGGCGAGCGCATCGGCAACTGGCAGCTCGCTGACGTGATCGGCCGCGGCGCCATGGGCGAGGTCTACCAGGCCGAGCACATCCAAAACGGCACGACCGCGGCGCTCAAGCTCCTGCACGCGCAGGTGCAGGCGGAGCCCGAGCAGCTGCGCCGCTTCCTGCGCGAGGCCGAGGTGATGTCGCAGCTCGACAGCCCGCACGTCGTGAAGGTGTACGACGTCGGCTTCGGCGCGGATGGACCGCCGTTCATCGCGATGGAGCTGCTGGCGGGCCACGACCTCGGCTGGCACCTGCGCAAGCGCCGGCGCATGTCGGCGCCGCGCGTCGTCGAGCTGGTCACGCAGGTGGCGACCGCGCTCGAGCAGGCGCGGCTGAACCAGATCGTGCACCGCGACCTCAAGCCGCAGAACCTGTTCCTCGCCGAGCTGGACGGCGGGCGCACCGTCTGGAAGGTGCTCGATTTCGGCGTCTCCAAGCTGGGCGCCAAGGTCGGCACGCTGACGCGCGGGCACGTCGTCGGCACGCCCGGCTACATGGCGCCCGAGCAG
>JBKJOI010000770.1:0-7187 GCA_046595695.1 Haliangiales bacterium
CCCGCCGCCAGCGTGTACGCCCGCGTCGCCTGGTCGGAGCACGACGTCTACGACCCCGCGTTGCTCGCGCTGACCGAGCAGCGGCTCTACGGCCTGGGCCGCTTCGGCTCGGTGCGCCTCGACTACGATCAAGCGCAGCGCGTCGCCGTGCTCGACGTGACCATCCGCGTCACGGAGAGTACCCGCCACGAGGTCCGCCTCGGCGGCGGCGCGGGGCTCGACGTCGCCCACTACGAGGTGCGCGGCCGCGCCAGCTACACCCACCGTGGCTGGCTTTTGCCCATGACCACGCTGCGGCTCGACCTGCGCCCGTCGTACGCGTTCCTGCTCGACGTCGGGGATCCGCTCGGCTTCGGCCTGCAGGCGCTCGCCGGCGTCGAGCACGACGACTTCCTGGTGACGCGGCTGCGCCTGGGCACCGAGCTCGACTACTCGGTGCAGGTGCTCGAGGCCTACTCCCTGCAAGGGCCGCGCGCGCGGGTGTCGCTCGAGCGCCCGTTCCTGCTCGATCGCCTCACTGCATCCGCGGGCTGGCAGCTGCGCTACCAGCGCTTCTTCGCGGTCGACAGCGCGGTGTCCTCCGCGCAGGCCGCCGAGCTCGGGATCGCGTCGCCGTACCGCCTCGGGTCGTTGGACCAGGGCCTCGCGTACGATCACCGCGACGACCCGCTCGAGGCGCGCCGCGGCTACTACGTGGAGCTGCGGCTCGAGCAGGGCGGCGCGTTCGCGGCGGGCGCGTTCGGCTACGCAAAGCTCACGCCCGAGGCGCGCGCCTACCTGCCGATGGATTGCCGGCTCGTGCTCGCGCTGCGCGGGCGCCTGGGGCGCGCGTGGGCCAGCGGCGCCGACGCCGTGCCGATCACGCAGCGCTACTTCGCCGGCGGCGCGTCGAGCCAGCGCGGCTTCTCGCAGCAGCACCTGGCGCCGGTGGCGACCGCGGCCGACGGCCACACCGTGCCGATCGGCGGCGAGGCGTTGCTCGAGACCAGCCTGGAGGCGCGCCTGGATCTGTTCGAGCTGTGGGGCAACTGGCTGGGCGTGGTCGGCTTCCTCGACGGCGCCGACGTGACGCTCGCGCCGTCCGAGCTCGACCCGACCCACCTGCACTGGGCCGCGGGCGCCGGCCTGCGCTACCGCACGCCCCTCGGGCCGGTCCGCTTCGACGTCGGCTACCGGCTGAACCGCCGCGGCGCCGGCGAGCCCGACGCAGGACGCGCGGTCGCGTTCCATCTCAGCGTCGGAGAGGCGTTCTGATGGCGACGACGACGACGCGCCGTGGCGCGCGCGCCCTGCGGCTCGTGCGACGCGGCCTCGTCGCGTTCGTGGCGGTGGCGCTCGTGGCGGCGCTCGTGGGCTTCCTGAGCCTGCGCTCGGCCTGGGGCCACGACTGGGCGCGCCGGCGCCTCGAGGCCGCGCTCACCGGCGCCATCGACGGCCGGGTCACGATCGGCGCGCTCGATGGTCCGCTCCTCGGCACACCCACGCTCCGCGACCTCGCGATCACCGACGCCTCGGGCCGCGTGCTGGTGCGCGTGGCCACGGCGCGCGTGGACTATGCGCTGTGGCCGCTGCTCACCAGCGGCGGCGTGCACCTGCGCAGCGTCGAGATCACCGGCGCGGACGTGCGGCTCGAGCGCGACGGAGGCGGCTCGTGGAACCTGGCGCGGCTGGTCGCGCGTCGAGACGGCGGCGCCGCGGAGGCTGGCACGCGACCGGCGGCGGCGCGGCTGGTCATCGACCGCGTCGATCTCCTCGGCGGGCGGGTCGTCGTGGACGCGGGCGGCACGCGCAGCACCTGGCACGATGTCGCCGGGCGCGTCGACGACCTGCGCCTGAACGACGGTCGGCTCGAGCTGCCCGTGAAGGCGCTCGGCGCCCGCTGGGTCGAGGGCGAGCGCGAGCTCAGCTTCGTGGGTAGGGTCGACGCCGACGCGCAGCAGACGCGCGTCACCATCGAGCAGCTGCTGCTCGGCGCCAGCTCGGCGACCGGTGCGCCCATCTCACTCGGCCAGGACGGCTCGATCGATGCCCGCGTGACCGTGCAGCTCGGCGCCGCGGACGTGCGCGAGCTGCTGCCGCGCTTGCCGCTCGCGCTGCAGCGCGGTGCCGCCGTGACCACCGTACTCACGCGCGCGCAGGCCGGCGCGCCGCTCCTGGTCGAGCTCGGCGCGACCCTCGCCGGCCAGCCCATTCGCGGCGACGCCAAGCTGACCGTGGTCGACGGGCGCGCCACCGGGACGGCCCAGCTGCAGAGCGGCGACGCGTTCGCCATGGCCGCCGGCGCGGTTCGCCTCGACACCTGGCCGATCGTCTTCGACAACGTCCATCTGCACACGCGCACCCGCCGCGTCGCGCAGGGCGACTGGGCGCTCGCGCGCTCGAAGATGGACGTGACCGTCAACGGGTCGTGGCCCGCGCTCGCCGTCGTCGGCACCCTCAAGGCGGAGCAGCTGGCCCGCGGCACGCTCGTCGCCGGCAGCGCGCGCGCCACATTCGCGGCGACCGGCGTGCCGGCCGCGCCCGGCGGCTCCGCGGACCTCGAGCTCGACGACGTCACGAGCGGCGGCGCGCGGGTCGGTCCGGTGCGCGCGAAGCTCGACGCGCCCGCGGGCGCCACGTGGATCGAGGCCGTGATCCACGCCGGCACCGCCCGGAGCGCCTACGCGCTGGACGCCGTGCTGAGCGTCGGCGTCCGCGACCCGCGCGCCGTGGTCGTGCGCGTCGGCGGCGCGCGCCTGCGCACCCGCGGCGTGCAGTGGACCGCGAGCCGCGGCGAGCTGGCGTGGCAGCGCGACGGCAGCGCCGCGACCGTGCGCGGCCTGACGCTCGCGTCGGCGGGCGCGCGCGTCGACGTCGAGGGCGCGCTGGGGCCCACGCCAGGCCTTCCGGGCATCCGCGTGCGCGCGACGGTCGTCGACCTGGGTCGCATGCGCGCCGCGCTCGCCAGCGATCGCCTGCCCATGGCCGGGCGCGCGACGCTCGACGCGCACGTCACCGGCGCGTGGTCGGCGCCGGCGGTCAGCTTCTCCCTCGACACCCGCGACCTGATCACGCGCCCGGGTGCCGCGCGGCTCGCCGGCAACGTCAGCGGACGCCTGGGCGGCGGCCGCGGCTCGCTCATCGCGCGGCTGACTGGCGACGGTGCGACGCTCGAAGCCAGGGTCGACGCTCGCGTCCCGACGATCCTCTGGGACGCCGCAGCGTGGCGACGCCTGCACGTGCGCGACGTCGCCCAGGCGCGGCTGCACGCGCGCAACCTCTCGCTGGTGCGCCTGCCCGCGGCCTTCGGCGTTCCCGGCACCATCGGCCGGGTCACGCGTGTCGACGCCGAGCTGTCGCGGCGCGGCGGCCGCACCACCGGCCGCGCCAGCGCCCGCCTCCGGGGCCTGCGGCCCGCGGCGGCGACGCGCTCCGTCGACGCCGAGCTCGACCTGCGCCTCGACGACGACCTGCTCTCGGTGGCCGCGACCGGCCAGAACGACGCGCTCGGCCGCCTCGAGTTGCGCGCCGAGGCGACCGTGCCGCGCGAGATCTGGGACGCCCGCGCCTGGCGCCGGCCCGGCGCCACCCGGCTGCGATCGGGCGAGCTCGAGCTCGCCGACCTGGATCTCGCCGAAGCCTACCGCTTCGCCGGCTTGGGCACCCCGCCGATCGCCGGACACATAGGCGGCTCGCTGCGCCTGGGCGACGCCGGCCTGGTCACCAGCGCGGGCTCCGCGCAGGGCCCGCTCGGCAACGCCACCTGGACGCTCGCCGCCATCGCGCCCACCGATCCGTTCGCCGTCGCAGCCTGGCACGGCCTCGACGATCGCGCGCTGCGCTCGGCGCGGCTCGACGTCCGCGGCGTCGAGCTCGCGCCGCTCGTCGACCGCGTGCGCCCCGGCCTGGTCACCGCCGGTCTGCTCGACGGCTCGCTCACGATCGCCCCGCCCACGCCCGGGCAGCCCGCGCCCCCCGCGGTGATCACGCTGTCGTTCCGCGCCGTGAAGACGCGCCACACCCGCCGGCACGGCGCCGGCACGGCGCGCCTCGAGCTGGGCGAGACCGACACGCGCGCGCACGCCGAGGCCACGCTCGGCGAGCTGCCGCTCGTGCACGGCGCCCTCGCCTTGGCGCTCGGCCGCACCACGCTGCGCTCGCGCGGCCCGCGCGGCTTCGCGCGCGCGCTCGTCCTCGCGCGCGCCAGCGGCGACGCCCACGTCGACGCCCTGCCCGCGCAGGTGGTCGCCGACGAGCTCGAGCTGCATCAGCGCCTGGGCGGCACGCTGCACGCCGACGTCACGCTGACCGGCAGCCTGGCGGCGCCCCTCGTCGTCGGCCGCATCGACGCCGAGGGCGCGCGCGTCGACACGGTGGGCTTCTCGGCGCTGACCGCGACCTGGCGCGTCGAGACCAGCGGACGCGTCACCCTCGAGGCGGAGGCGCAGCAGGCCGACGGCGGCTCGCTGCACCTGGACGCGACCACCGGCACCGCGCCCGGCGCGGCGGTCGACGTGTCGCTCTCGGCGCGGCGCTTCAGCATCTCGGTGCTGGGCGTGCTCGCGCGCCGCGAGACCGATCTCGTGCTCGACGCCGACGGCCACCTCGATGCCGAGGTGCGCGCCACTGGCCAGACGAGCGCGCCGTCGCTGGAGGGCCACGCGGAGGTGACCCAGGGCCGCCTGCGCGTCGCGCGCGGCCTGCCCACGCTCACCGGGGTGGGGGTGACGGCGACCTTCACCGGACGCCGCGTCGCCGTGCGCGCGACCGGCCAGGCGGGCCGCGGCAGCCTCGCGGTCTCGGCCGACCTCGGGCTCGACGGCTGGGCGGTGGCCACGGCCGACGGCGCGATCAACGCCAAGTGGCTGCCGGTCACCGCCGGCCAGCGCGTGATCACGACCGATCTGAGCGCGCGCTACAGCGCGAAGCACACGAAGGCCGGCTGGGACGTCGACGCCAGCGTGCGCGACGCCCTGCTGCGCTTCCCGCGCGACCCGTCGCAGAAGTTCGACCTCGCGCCGCTCGCCGACGTCACCTTCGTGGACGCGCGCGCGCGCCGGCAGGATCGCGGCCGCGCCGAGCCGCTCCGGCTGCACGTCGTCGCGCCCGCCACCCTGAAGGTGGAGAGCAAGGACGCCGGCGTGCGCGCCACGCTGCACGCCGATCTCACGATCGCGATCGTCGACGGCGAGACGTCGGTCGACGGACAGCTGCGCGCCGTCGGCGAGCCGGGACAGATCGTCCTCTTCGACCGCCGCTACTGGATCACCGAGGGTGTGGCCACCTTCCAACGCACCCTCGATCCCAAGATCGACCTGCGGCTGGTCAGGGATTTCGGCTCGGTCACGATCACGATCACGATAAGCGGCACGATGCGCCGTCACAAGATCGACCTGTCCGCAGACCCGAAGATCTACGACGAGACGCAGCTGCTCGGCATCATGCTGGGCAGGAACCCCGACGAGCACGCGAGCAACGCGTTCAGCCTGGCGCAGGGCGCCACCAGCGCGGCGACCGCGCTCATCTGGGCTCAGCTCGGCAGCGCGCTCGGCGGCCGCCTGCCAATCGATGTGATCGCGATCGACCGCGGCGACGCGCGCGGCAACCGCTCGAGCGTCACCGTTGGCAAGTGGCTCCTCGAGGATCTGTTCGTGGCCTACCGGCACCGATCGATGGGTGACGCGCTCGAGAACGCGAACGAGGGCGAGCTCGAGTACCGCCTGGGCCTGCGCTGGATCCTGCAAGGCGTGTACGGCGATCGCGGCAAGGGCGGGGTCGACGTGCTGTGGATCTGGCGCTACTGATGCGCGCGCCGGGCGGCGCGCGCCGGCGCGCGGGCCGCGTCGCGAGCAGGCCTGGCCTTGACAGGGCGGCGCGCGCCCTTAGCTTGCGCGACATGGCTCGAATCTACGCGCTCGTCGCTGCGCTGATGGGTGCGTTCGCCCAGGCTCCGGCACCCACGTCGCCGCAGGCGCCGGTGCGCATCTCGTCGGGGCTCGCCGAGGCGCCGGCGAGCGCCGGGTTCGCCGACGCGCGCGTGGTCGTGCTGAGCGGCGACGATCGCGAGCGCCGGCGGGTGCTGGCGCGCTGGCGCGCCGCCGGTGCGGACGCCGCGCTCGCCGTGCCCGCGGCCTGGGCAGCGCCCCTCGCGGCTGGCGAGCTGGCGGCGCGGCTCACCTCCCCGCACCGGCTCAGCCTGCGCGTGCACGGCTACCAGCCGGGCGCGGCGGCCGCCTCGCACGACGCGGTGCTGCGCTTCGTCTACGAGGCCGACGACACCCGTGCCCGTGACGTGGAGCACGCGCTGTCGGCGAGCACACCGCGAGCGCTCGCCGGCGTGGCCCGCGAGCTGGACGCCCACCGCGGCGCGCTCACCGCGCGCGCCGGCCGCCATGCGTTCGAGCACGCACGCCGCCACCTGCGCAACCTGGAGCAGCTCGCCGCGCTCGAGCACACGCGCTCGCGCGCGTACGGGGCCGAGCTGACCGCGCGCTTCGAGGCCGACAACCTCAAGTGGCTCGCCGACCACGACGCGTTCGGCGCGCCGCTGCTGGTGTGGCCCACGTAGCCGCGGCCTGCTCGTAGCCCCGCCGCGCGACCCACGCGGCCGCTAGGGTCGCGGCTTGAGCCGCACGATCGTCGCGCCCCAGCTGCCGCGGCGCGCATCGCCGAGCTGGAACCCCGCCACCAGCGGGTGCGTCTTCAGCACGCCGTGGACGATCTCGCGCAGGACGCCCACCCCCTTGCCGTGGATGATGCGCACCTCGACGAAGCCACGCGCCTGCGCCGCCTCCAGGTATTCTCCAACGAGGTCCTTCACGTCGCGCGGGGCGAAGGTGTGCAGGTCGAGCTCGTCGGTGATGGGCAGCTCGACGACCGCGTCGGGATCCCACGGCGCGTCGTCGTCTTCGTCGTCCTGCTCTCCCGGTCCGCTCACGACCGCATCATACGTCGAAGCCCATCCGGCGCAGCGGCTCGCGCAGATCGTCCGGCATGGGCGCCACGAACGTGACCCGCTCCCCGCTCGCCGGATGCACGAACGAGAGCTGCGCCGCGTGCAGCGCCAGCCGCGCCAGGCCGAAGCGCTCCTTGCACAACCGGTTGTGCTCGCCGCGCCCGTAGTTCGCGTCGCCCAGCAGCGGATGATCGATATGCTTGAGGTGGCGGCGGATCTGGTGCAGCCGTCCGCTGCGCGGGCGCGCCTCGAC
>JBKJOI010000085.1:0-10947 GCA_046595695.1 Haliangiales bacterium
GCCCGAGGCGACCATGACGGACCCCGAGGCGCTGGCGGCGCCCGCAATCGTCGTGGCGCTGACCGAGCCGGTCGCTCGCCTGCGCGCCGAGCCGTTCGCCGCCGAGGCGGCTGCGGACGCGGCAGCGGCCGAGGCGGTCCGCGTGGTGCGCTCGCAGACCGAACGCGCGCGGCTGTCCCGGTCGGGCCGCAGCATGTCGGCTGCCACGGTGGTGAGCCTCGTGCTCGTGGCCGTGATCGTGGGCTCCGGCGCGCTGGTGCTGCTGAAGTTCGCCCTGCCCGGGCACAGCGCCGAGAGCACTGACGCGGCGGGCACGGGCCTCGTCAGCGCCGACGCGGCGGTCGAGCTCGCGCTCGTCGGCGCCGGGGGAGTGCCTGACGCGGCGAGCGTCGCGGCCGCGCCGTTCGGGCTGCTGCCGATGCCGACCGAACCGGGTGAGCTCGGGCGGCTGGAGGAGACGGCCTCCGAGCGGCGTGCCACGCGTGGCGTCACGGACGCCGACTACGAGCTCTTGCTCGCCGCGCTCGACTTCCGCATCGCGCGCCTGACCCTGGATGCGAGCGGCCGCGCCGAGGCCGCGCCGATGCTACCCGACGCGCTCGGCCTGGAGATCGCGGGGCGGCAACTGAAGGACCTGCTCGACGCGATCACCAGCTACCTGCGGCGTACCGGCGATCTGCCCCCGCGCGTGCGCGCCGCCGCAAAGAAGTTCCTGCGCAACCGTGCCGCCTGGGATCCGGGTCGCAGCGGCGCACCGCTCGCGCTCGCGACCCTGGCGGTCTGGCTCGATCGCGACGAGGGCGGCCCGCCGCGTGCGGCCCGCCTGGTCGAGCTGGCCCGGCAGAACGAGGCCCTGGGCCGCTTCTGCGCGCCGGTCGCCGCACCTCGGCGGCGCTTCGCGCCCTACGCGTGCGAGCCCGGCGCGCTCGCAGCCGAGCTGCGCGGCGCCGGTGACGAGGAGTCGGCGCGGGCGCTCGAGCACTGGCAGGCTGCGCCCGCCGAGCGCGCCACGCGCGGGCCGTGGACGGTCAAGGTCCTCGCGGCGCAGTGGGACGCGCCGGCGGCGCAGGGCGCACGAAACGTGCGCGTGCAGGTGCTGGTCAGCGGCGGCCAGCGCCCCTCCGATACGGCGTTCAGCGTGCTCGCGGGCGGGACGAACGCGCCGGTGGCCCCGCTGCCCGGCGGCGCCGCCGAGCCACGCCCCGAGAACGGCGAGGTTGACGCGGGCGCGGGCGCGCCGACGCTCGGCGAGACGCGTCCGCCGCTCGTGTTCTCGCTCCCGGCCGCTGCGTTCGCGACCGTGCTCCGTGTGGAGCTCCCGGGCGGCCCGCTGCTGGTGCGCCTCCCGCCGCCGCGCTGAACGCGCGGCGCGACGCACCCAGCGCGCTGCCGCTACTCGAGCTCGACGTCGGCGCCGGGATTCTTCGGCGCGGGCGGAGGTGAATCGATCTTCGGCTTCGGGGCCGGCTCGACCGCGCCGTTCTTGCCCTTGCCTGCCGCCCCGTCGTCCTCCGGCTTCGGCTTCGGCTTCAGCTCGGACGGGTCGAGCGTCGGCTTGGCCGGCTTGTCGCCCGCGCCGTCCTTCTTGGGCGAGGTGGCACCGCCGCCGCCGAGATCCTCGAGCAGGTGGTACGGGTCCACGCCGTCGTCTCCGCCCTTGGCGGCGCCGCTGTCCTTCTTCGCCTTCGCAGGCTTGGTGGCCGGTCTCGCGGGCTTGCCACGCACCGGCTCGGGCCGCGTCAGCACGCCGCTCGCGTCCGGATCTTCCACGTGTAGCTCGAACCAGACCACCGGCTTCGATTTCCCGGTCTCGGGATAGATATGCAGGCTGTAGCTGCCCGCGCTGGCGAAGCGCCGGCGGACCTCGAAGCGACCCGCCTGTACCACGCCGGGCAGCATGATCGCGCGCTCCACGCCGCCCGGCTCCTCGACGACCATGCGCAGCTCGCCGGCGCCCACGGGCGTGCCGGCCGGATCCCAGGCCTCGATCGCGATCTCGATGTCCTCGCCCGCGATCACCTTCGCGGGCAGCAGGAGGCGCACGGCCCAGCCGCCCTCACCCAGCGTGATCACGCGCCCCGCCGGCGGGCCCGGAGGCCGACCCGCGTCGCCGCTGACGCTCGCGGCCGGCGCGGCATCGCCGTCACCGACGCCGAGAAAGCCGCCGTCGCGCTCGGCCCCGGCGACCGGTACCGCTCCATCGGGAGCTCCCAGGATCGGCGACGGCTTGGCGCTGGGCGAAGGCGGCGGCGGCAGAGGCGCGCGGGCGTCGTCGGGACGCCGCAGCACGAACACGCCGGCCGCGGCCGCGCCGCCCAGGAACACGAGCACCGCGAACACCACCAGCACGCGCCGCCACGGCGACGGCGGGCGCCAGACGTCGGAGCCGCCGTCGAGCGTCGTGGGTGCGCTCGGCGCGGAGACGATGGACTCGGGCACCGCCAGCGCCGACGACGGCCGCATCGCGCTCGCGGGCACGGCCAGGCCCGCGCTCAGCGCGCGACTTCCGTTCGCCGCCCTCGATATCGGCGCGTGCGGGTGAAGCGGCATGCCGGCGATGACCGCGGCGTCGGGCATCGCGTACGCGGTCTCGGCGGAGAGCCGGCTCTGGATGGGCGCGCGGTGCTGCGCCTGGCCGGGAGGCGGCACGGTGACGTCAGCGGGCATGACCCCGAGCCCAGGCGGCATGGCGCCGAGCTCCGGCGGCACGGGCAGCGCCTGCGCCTTCACCGTCACCGCGGGCACCGCGGCCGGGGCGGACGCGGGCGTGGGCGCCATCAGGGCCGCACCCTTCACGGTGACCGCGGGCGGCGCCTTGCCCGCCGGGGATGCGAGCGCCGTGGCCTTGATCGTCAGCGCGGGCGGCGCCGCGTCGCGCGCTGACGTCGCGATCGGGACCACGGGCACGCTCGGCTGCGAGGCTGCGCGCGCCGGCACGCCCAGCCCGGTCGACTCGGCCCGTCCGGTCGGCGCGGCGGCCTCGCCGAGCTGCACCAGCAGCGCGTCGATCGCGTCGGTGACGTCCTCCGCCGACTGCGGCCGCGCGTTCGGGTCCTTCTCCATGAGCGCGAGCACCAGCGCCTCGACCGGCGCCGGGAGACCGGGCGCAAACGTGCTCGGCCGCGGCGGCGCCTGGTTGACGTGCTGGACCACGACCGCCATGCCGCTGCCCTCGAAGGGCACGCGTCCGGTCAGCATCGCGAACAGGATCACGCCGAGGCTGTACAGGTCGGCACGGCCGTCGACCGGCGTGCCCTGCGCCTGCTCGGGCGACAAATAGTGTGGCGTGCCGAAGATGGTCCCGGTGCGCGTGAGCGCGCTCTCGCCGGGCGCCCCTCCGCCGTCGCCGCCGATGATCTTGGCGATGCCGAAGTCGACCACCTTCACGACGTCGGCTGCGCGCCGCCGCTGCTCGAGCAGGATGTTCGCCGGCTTGAGATCACGATGGACGATGCCGCTGCCATGCGCCTCGGCGAGCGCCGACGCAATCTGCCGCGCAATGCGCAGGGCGCGCCCGGCCGGCATCGCCTCGCCGAGCGCCAGGCCGACTGACAGCGGCACGCCGTCCACGTACTCCATGACCATGAACGGCGTGTGATCGGTGGTCTCGCCGACGAGGAACACGGTCACGACGTTGGGATGGTGCAGCCGCGCCACGCTGCGCGCCTCGCGGTGGAAGCGCTTCACCACCGAGGGATCCTTCAGGTAGTCGGTGCGCAGCAGCTTGACCGCGACCTCGCGATCCATGCCGCTCTGCCACGCGCGGTAGACGGTGCCCATCGCGCCGCGCCCGCAGACCTCGAGCAGCTCGAACTGCCCGAGCAGCACCTCGCCGAGACGTGGATCCGCGGCCGGAGCGGGGAGCTCCGCACCGTCGCGCGGACAGAAGCGCGATTCGTCGTCGTAGCGACCTTGACAGCGCGGGCAGACGCGCATGAGCACCTACATTATGACGTCGCTGGAGCGCAATCCATGCAACGTCGCGAGGTTCGGGCCGGAAGTGACCGTGGTCACGTCCAGGACACCCGCAGGAGATCGCGCTCGGCACCCCGCGCGCGCGCCGCGACCACCTCGCCGGTCACGTTCTTGCCCCCGGACAGCTCGATGCAGCCCATCGAGAAGCCGAGGCACGAGTAGACGAGGACCATGTGCGGATTGGGGAAATCGACGATCTCGCCGTCGGCGCGGTTCTGGCCAGGCTCGTGCTTCACGTGCAGGGCGCCCGCGGAGAAGTGCTCTGACCAGAGCTTGGCCGCGCGCCCGAGGATCCAGTCGATCGACCCGAGCCGGATGAACGGCTGGTAGAACGCCGGGGTGCTCACGTGCGCGCCGAAGCGCGCCAGCTCGATGTTGAGGGCGAAGTCACCCTTGCCCCACAGGCGGTCCATGGCACCGCCGATGTCGACGAAGAGCGGGAAGTTATACCAGGCGCGCGGATCGACGTCGCCGTGCAGGAGGTTGCGGCCAGCGGCGGACAGCTCGCCCTCGAGCCGACGAAGCCCGCTCTGACCGTGCTGCTCCTTGGCCCACTGGAGGCGGGCGCGGATGGCGCTGCCTTTCACCTGCAGTAACTGTGATGTCCCCGGCATCCTGGTCGTAGATCTTACGCTCCCGGCTGCGGCTCCACAATTGGCGGTACCGAGGACCCCGGGAGCGCCGGACCGACTGCCGTGGCAGGCCCCGAAGCATGCGAGGCGCGTGCGACGGCCGCCGCATCCGCCTCCGCATCCGCCTCCGCATCCATCTGGGCGGCCACGCGCTGCATCTGCGCGTGCGACTCGGCCGCCGCGCCGCGCCAGTGCCCGCGCTCGAGGCGCCACCACAGGATCGCGGTGGCCACGATGATCTCGACGGTCAGGCCGACCCACCCGCCGAGCGCGCCCCAGCCCAGGCCATAGCCGAGCGCGAGCGTGAGCGGCGGAGTCGCCGCCCACGAGGTGAGCACGCCGACGATTGCGGGGACGCGCACGTCGCCGGCGCCGCGCAGCACGCCGCGCGCGACCACGTTGGCGCCGTCGAACATCTGGAAGAGCGCCGCCATCCACAGCAGGTGGATGGCCACCCGCGCGAGCGCCGGATCGTCGGTGAAGCCGGAGACGATGAGCGGCGCGCCGAGCGCGAGCACCAGCGTACACGCGCCGGTGTAGACCGAGGTGATCATCAGCCCGACGCGCGCGACGCGGCGCACCAGCTCGAGGCGCTGCGCGCCCACCGCCTGCCCGGCCAGCACCGAGGCGGCCTCGGCCATGGCGAACCCGGGCAGGAACGCGAAGTGGTTCACCTGCAGCGCGATCTGGTGCCCCGCGGCCTGCAGGATGCCCAGGTGCGCGAGCAGGCCGGTGAGCATCGCGAACGCGCCGATCTCGAGGGTGAACTGCAGCCCCGTCGGCATGCCGATGCGCCAGACCGCGCGCAGGTGCGACAGCCGCATCGCCCTCACGCCCCAGCCGGTGCGCGCCTGCACGAACACCAGCACCCCCGCCTCGACCGAGTGCGCGATCACGGTCGCCCAGCCCGCGCCCGCCACGCCCCAGCCGAGCGGGAAGACAAAAAGGTACGCGAGCACGATGTTGACGAGGTTCGCCGCCACCGTCGCGACCATCGGCGTGCGCGCGTCACCCTGGCCGTAGCGGACCTCGCGCAGCGCGACGTACACGAGCGCCATGGGCGCGCCCAGGATGCGGATGCTCAGGTAGGTGGTCGCCGCCGCCGACGCGTGCGCGTCGTCGGTGATGCCGCCGACCAGGGTCGCGCCGATCTCGCCCAGCCCGACGGTGATCGCGCCGATGCCGAGCGCCCACACCAGCGCGGCGCCCAGGTAGGCGCCGACCTGATCGCGGCGGCCGGCGCCGATCGCCTGCGCGACCAGCGTCTTGGCCCCGCGCAGCAGGCCGAACGAGAAGCACAGGAACACGAAGGCGGCGGTGCCGCCGAGCCCGACGCCCGCGAGCTCGGCGGCGCCGAGGCGGCCGACGAGCAGCGTGTCGACGAGCGTCATCACGCTGTACGAGATGGTCGAGACCGTGATCGGCCACGCCAGCCGCACCAGCTCGCGCACGGGGTGCGCTTCCCAGCTCAGATGTTTCGCATGACTACCGGTCAATGCATTCACAACCAACGACATGACATCACCACCACGACTGCGCGCACGGGCCGGCATCGCCGACGAAGTGCGCGCCGAAGAACAACGGACGCGAACCTGGGATTCGTCCCACCAACGGACTGGACTCACCGGGCACCGCGCGGGCGATCCGTCGATCGCAACGCTCGGGGCCTGGGGCCGCCGGGGGACCGCCTCGGTACTCTGGATGCTCGCTTCGAGCCGCGAGCTGTCTAGGGTACGAACCGGCGCGGCCGACGATACCCGTCGAGACCACGACGCATCGTAATTCCGCCACACGGGCGAAGAATGGTCGCCGCCGTGCAGAGGAAGAGATGCTGAATGGTCGAGGGATTCATCGGTTCACCAGATTGCTGAGTTTGATTTCCAAACTGCCAGATAGGCCGCGCGCTTGTCAACCCGTGTCTCGGCGGCAGGCGTGCCGATGTGCGCAATGCACGACGGAGACTCGACCGTTCGCACGCCATGCTACCGTGGTGCGCGTGGCGCGTTCGCACGGAACCGGTGAGTTTTCCCCTGGGGATCTCGCGCGTTGCGGCACTGGCGTGGTGTTCGAGCCGGGCGTGCTGGTGTTCCATCCCGAGAACGTCGAGATCGGCG
This sequence comes from Haliangiales bacterium, assembly GCA_046595695.1. Classification (GTDB taxonomy): domain Bacteria; phylum Myxococcota_A; class Polyangia; order Haliangiales; family SHYZ01; genus JBKJOI01. The sequence continues at coordinate 6,722 of JBKJOI010000085.1, forward strand.
ATGACGTCTACGTCGGCCACCACACGATCCTGAAGGGCTACTACCAAAACCGGCTGGTGATCGGCGCGCGCAGCTGGATCGGGCAGCAGTGCTTCTTCCACGCCGCGGGCGGCATCACCATCGGCGAGCGCGTCGGCGTGGGCCCGGGCGCGAAGATCCTGACCTCGACGCACGAGCTGCCCAGCGATCCGGATGTGCCCATCATGGACGGCGCGCTCGTGTTCGCGCCCGTCGTGATCGAGGACGGCGCGGACATCGGCGTGGGCGCAATCCTTCTGCCCGGCGTGCGCATCGGGCGCGGCGCGCAGGTCGGTGCCGGCGCGGTGGTCACCCGGGACGTGGGCGCGGGCGACATCGTCGCGGGAGTTCCGGCGAAGCTGCTGCGGAACCGGAGATGACGACGGCGGCGTCGGGCGGGGCGCGCGCGCAGGCCGTGCCGCCGGCGACGGCCGGGCCGCCTGCCACGACCGCGCCGGGCGAGCGCCACGACGTCCTGGCCGGACGCGTGCTCTTCGCCGCCGCGTTCGCGCTCTACGCGCTGGCCGCGGCGCCCGGCAACGAGTGGCTCGACGCGGGCGAGCTGTGCGCCGCCGGCTTCACGCTCGGCGTCTCGCATCCGCCCGCGCAACCGGGACACGCGCTGCTGGTCAAGGCGGCGAGCCTCTTGCCGCTCGGCGAGATCGCGTTCCGTGCCAGCCTGCTGTCGGCGCTGGCCGCCGCGCTCGCGGTACGCGGGGTGCTCGCGCTGGTGCGCGCGCTCCTGCCGCCGGGCGCAGCCACCCTGGTCGCGGGCGTCGCCGCCGCGGTGCTCGTGGGCCTCGCGCCGCTCGGCTTCGAGCAGGCCACGCGTCCCGAGGTCTACGCGCCGGTCCTGGCGCTCACCACGTGGAGCACGGCGTGGGTGATCGCGTTCGTGCGCCGCGGCGACGCGCGCCCGGCGCTGGCGGCCGGCCTCGGCTTCGCGCTGGCGGCGACGATCCACCCGCTCGTCGCCGCGATGGCGGCGCTACCGTGCGCGGCCGCGCTGGCCTGGCGCGCGCGCGCCCGGCTGCGGCGCCTGGCCCCGGCCGCGGCAGCGCTCGGCGCGCTCGCGCTGGTCACCTACGCCTACCTGCCGCTGCGCACGGCCGCGCCGGCGCGCGCGCTCCTGGTGTGGGGCGAGCCCGACTCGTGGGCGCGCTTCGTGGACGTCGTGACCGCGCGCGCTTACGGCGCGAACTTCGGCGGCGCCGGGATCGGCGAGCGCATCGCCGGGCACGTGCTGCTGCTCGGCGAGGGCGTCGGGCTGCCGCTCGTGCTGCTGGGCGGCGCCGGCCTGATCTTCGGGGCGGCCACGCGCCTGCGCGGCGCGCTGCCCTTGCTCGCCGGCGTCGCGCTGCTGGTGGTGGGCGCGGCCGCGCAGCGCGTCTTCTACCCGGACAACCCCGACGTGCACGGCTACCTGGCCCCGGCGCTGCCGCTCCTGGGCGCGGGGCTGGCGGCGCTGCTCGTCGGCGTCGGCCGCGCCATTTCGCGCGCGCAGGCGCGCGTGCCCGAGGCGGCGGTGGCCGCGCTGCTCGCGCTGCCCGCGTTCCTGGTCGGCGCGGGCGCGCCGATCGTGCACGCCGGCGATGCCGGCTTCCGCCGGAGCGACGACGCCTCGGCGTGGGTCGACGCGACGCTGGGGCGCGTGCCGCCCGGGCCAGCCATCTTCGTCGCCGAGTCGGATCACTCGCTGTTCACCGCGCAGTACGAGCGCTTCGTCGCCGGCGACCGCCCCGACGTCGCGATCGCCAACCTCGGCCTCACCCAGTCGTCGTGGTTCCTGCGCCTGATCAAGCGGCAGCAGCCTGGCCTCTTCGTGCCCTACGTCGACGACGGCGGGCAGCGTGGCGCGCTCGCCGAGCGCTTCCTCGCCGAGAACCTGCGCGCCGGACGGCCGGTCTGGGGCGAATACCCGCCGCCCGCGCCGCTGCGCGGTGAGGCGCACGGCTTCGTGTACGCCTACGGGCTGCCGAGCGGCACCGCCGCGGCCGCGGGGGCGTCCGTGCCCGCCCCGCTGCCGCCGCCCTACCAGGGCGCGATCGGTCGCAAGGTCGGCCGGCATGTGGGGCTGGTGCGCGCGCGCTTCGAGGCCGGTCGCGGCCGCTGGCTCGAGGCCGTGCGCGCGGCCGGCGCGCTCGCCGCCTTCGACGAGGCCGGGCTCGCGCGGCTCGCCGTCGTGGCGCCCACGGGCGCACCGCCGCTGCACGTGGGGCTGCCGCGCAGCACGCCGGTGTTCATCTTTGCCGACTGGCAGCCCGAGCTGGTCGCGCGCGACGCGGGCTTCGCCGCCGGCCTGGGCGCGGGACCATCGCCCGCGCCCGATGCGCCGTTCGAGCTGCGCCTCTTGCACGCGTGGCACCTGCTGCTGCTCGGCGACGCGGCGGCCGAGCCGGCGCTCGCCGCGCTCGGCGTCGAGGCGCGCGTGGCGACGGGTCACATGCTCATCGCGCGCGGCCGCCCCGGCGAGGCCGAACCGCAGCTGCGCGCGGCGCTGGCGCTGGATCCCGGGCACGCGACCGCGTGGAAGCACCTCGGGGTGGCGCTCGCGCTCGCCCGCCGGGTCGCGGAGGCGCGCGCCGCCTGGCAGCGCTCGATCGAGCTCGACCCACGTCAGCCCGACGTGGCGCGCTGGCTCGCCGACAGCCTGGGCAGCCTGGCGCCGGATCAGAACGAGAAGCGGTAGCCGACGCGCAGCGCCAGCGTGTCGAGCCGCTCGTCGAGGCCGGCGGCGTCGTGCGCGAGCCGCGCCACGCCGTAGCGGGCGCCCAGTGCGAACGCGCCGTCCGCGAGCGGCCACTCGACCCCGAACGCCAGCACGGCGCCGAGCACCTGCGAGGCCTCGGTCGCGTCGGCGAGTGGCTCGCCGGCGATCTCGCCCCCGGTGAGCGTCTGCACCAGCACCAGCGCCGGCCCGGCGCCGAGTAGCACGTGACCGCGCGCGCGCCCGAGCGGCACGCGCAGCCGCAGCTCGGGCGCGATCCACAGCTCGCGCGAGACGACCCGCCAGCCGAACTCGCCGCCCTCGACGAGCGGTTCGAGCTGCGTGCCGGTACCGGTGCGCTGCGCGGCGTCGACGCCGAGCGCGAGCTCGAGCCAGCCACGCCCGAAGCGCGGGCGCCACGCGCCCTCCAAGCCGAGCGACATGCCGATGCCCAGGCGCGACGAGCCGGCGGGCAGCGCCGCGCCGCTGGCGATCGCGAAGGAGCCGCTCGGCCCTTCGGCGCGCGCCTCGGCGACGAGGCTCGCCAGCGCCACGAAGACCGCGACCACGCGCCCAGCGCTCACCACGCGCCGCCCTCGACGCTCGTGGTCGCGGCCTCGCCGTTCGACGCGCCGCCGACGACGAACACGAAGGGACCCAGCCGCACCGTCGCCGCCAGGTAGCGCGCGCGCTGCAGCAGGTTGCCGCCCAGGCCGGCCCAGTTGCGCAGCTCGGGCGGTCCCGCGGTGCAGCCGCCGCCCGCCAGCGCGCACAGCTCCGCGGAATGCGCGCCTCCCGACGCCGCAGCGCCGCCGCCCAGGAGCGCCAGCGCACCGCGCATGACCAGCGCCGCGCCGCCACCGGTGCGCGGACCGGGTGTGTCGACGACCGCCTGCGCGAAGCTGATCGCGCCGCCCGCGCCGACCAGCCCGGCCACGGTCGTGCTCACGCCCGCGCCGGCGACGGTCTCGCCGCCACCCAGGTAGATCCAGGTGTCGTCCGGGCCGAGCGCGGGCGCGAACGCGCGCGTCACCACCCACGAGGTCAGCTTCTCGCGCGCGCCGCCGATGCTGTCGCCGGGAACCGATGGGGCCACGGTCTGGCCGCCCGTGGCCATGGAGGTGATGCTGACGCGCTCGAAGTCGTCGCGCGCGACCCCGGCGGCGTCGCGGCCGCCCGCGAGGTAGACGTGGGTCACATCGGGGTTGCCGGGATCAATGACCGCGGCGATCGTCGCTCCCGAGCGCGCCGAGCCCAGCGAACCGGCGAGCTGCCATAGCCCGAGTGCGCCGGCCTTGAGCGGCGCCTCGCCCTCGGCGGGAAGCCCGGTGTCGACCCAGCTAGTCTCCGAGCTGGCGGTCTCGGCGACGAAGAGCTCCTCGCCCGACGGATCGCTCGGGCCCGGGGTGCGGTAGATCCGGTAGCCGGTCGCACCCGTCACCGGCGCCCAGGTCAGCGTCAGGTGGATCCGCTCGGCGCGCCCGGGCACGACCACGAGCGC
>JBKJOI010000966.1:0-13399 GCA_046595695.1 Haliangiales bacterium
GTCGGGACACGCTGCCAGCGCCACGTCGACGACCGTGGTCACGCCGTACGCGCGGCCGCACGCCGGCACCGCGCCGGGGCGGCAGTCGCGGAACAGCACCGAGAAGTCATGCTCGGCGACCAGGTGGATCTCGCGCGCGAGCAGGTCTTCGAGCGCGAGCGCGTCGAGGCGGCGGGTCGCCGGGATCACCGCGAGCAGGAAGCGCTCGCCGTCCTCGAGCACCACGCCCTTGGCGACCGCGTCAGCGGGCACGTGCGCCGCGTGGGCGGGCTCGAGCCCGGTGGCGGTCGGCCGGTGCGTGACCACCCGGTACTCGACCTCGTGGGCGCTCAGAAACTCGATCACGGTGCTCGGGATGCTCATGAACCACCTCCCTTGCTCGGCCGCCCTCGGACCCGGGCACAAAGACGCCGCCGGCCCCAGACCGGCCTAAGTTAGCACGCGTCGGGGCCGTGTCGAACCGGAGGATGTGGTGCTCGTTCGACGAACGGGTCGGGGCGACCCGGGGGAATGCCGTGGCTATTCGCAGTACCCGGCGTCGAACGTGTATTCCAGCGTGTAGGGCAGGCACTCGAACCCCTGCCCGTTCTGGCCGGCGACCCGCACGTAGAGATCGTAGTCGTCCTGTCCGCCGCCGAAGATGCCGCAGCCGCCGCCCTGAAACCACTGCGTCTGCCCGCTCGAACCGGCGGTGACCGTCTCGCAGTGCTGGTCGGAGCACTCGTTCACGCCCGCGCACACCCGGTACGAGCCGGCGCCGACCGGCACGGTGATCTTGACCGTGATCAGGTACTTCTCGTCGAAGCAGAGGCCGCCCGACCCGCAGCTCGAGTCGTTCTCGTGCAGGCGGACCTTGTAGAAGTCCTGGTCGCCCTGGCCGTAGATGGTCAGGTTGCCCTGGGTGCCGGTGCCGTCGCTGTTGACCTGCGCGAAGGTGTGCAGCTGACCGCAGCCGTTGTCGGGCTCGGCGAAGTCCTCGAAGCTGCTGTTGTCGTCGACCACGCCGTTGCAGTTGTCGTCCTTGTCGTTGCACTGCTCGGTGGCCGGGGCGCCGGGGACGCAGGTGTTGTCGGCGCCGCCGACGCACTGCGCGACCGTGCGCGTGCACTCGCCGGTGCCGCAGGTCTGGTTGCCCGGGTTCACGTTGTTGCAGGCGCCGATCACCGTGCCGGTGCAGGTGCCCGCCGACGGGTTCTGGCAGTTGTCGTCGCAGGTCACCACCGGCGTGCCGTGGATGGCCACCTGCGCGGTGCACTCCTCGGCCACGGTCCGGCACTGCCGATCGCCGCCGCAGGTCGCGCCGGCCGCGTTGACATCGGCCTTGCGGAAGCACTGGTCGCCCGAGAAGCCGGCGTAGTAGCTGCCGCAGCCGACCGCGCCGCACTCGGCGTCGACATCCTGGCCGTCGGGCACCGCGGCGCACGTGCCCACCGAGCCGGGCAGGTCGCAGGCCTCGCAGCTGCCGGTGCACGCGCTCGAGCAGCACACGTTGTCGACGCAGGCGAGGCTGCCGCCGCACTGGTTGGTCGCGGTGCAGAAGCCGCCCGGGCCCTGATCCGGCACGCACACGCCGCCGTCGCAGTGCGCGGAGATGTCGCAGTTGCCGTCGCCGCCGCAGCTGGTCGAGCACAGCCCGGGCTGGTTGGACGGCTGCGTCGGCATCGCCGTGCACGTGGTCGCCGGGTACGGCCCGCAGTCGTTCGAGAGCAACCCCGCGCACGCCGAGTCGTCGTCGACGGTCTGGCCGCTGCACTGGAAGCTCGCGCTGCAGGTGCCGTCGACGCGCGAGCCCTGGCAACCCGACTGCGAGTTGCACACGGCGGAGGCGTCGTAGCCGTTGCAGTCGTTCGAGTTGGCGCAGCAGTCGCCCGAGGCGCAGCAGAAGCCGTTCTGGCAGTGGGCGCCCTGGCAGTCGCCGCCCTCCTCGCAGACCTGGCCGTCCGGCTCGTCGGGCACGCAGGCGCCGGCGGCGTTGCAGTAGGCGTTCGCGTCGCACTGGTTGCTGGCGACGCAGGTGGTCGGGCACACCGGGGGCTCCTGCGCGGTGGCGCCGGTGCAGGCGACGGGCAGGTAGGTGCCGCAGGGGTTCGCGATCACCGCGGGTCCGCAGGCCGAGTCGTCGGGCACGTTCACCGATGTGGTGCAGGTGGAGCTCACGCACTGCGCGAGGTCGGTCGTGCCCTGGCACGCGCTCGGCGTGTCGCAGGTCGGCGCGGTCGAGTACGCGCCCGGGCAGTCGGTCTCGCTCGCGCAGCAGTCGCCGCCGTTGCAGCAGAAGCCGTTCTGGCAGTGGCCCGACTCGCAGCTCGGGTTGCCCTGCGGGCAGGTCTGGCCGTTGTCGAGGTCGGGCTTGCAGGTGTCGCTGATCGGATCGCAGAACGCGTTCGTGTCGCAGTCGGCGTTCGAGCCGCAGGTCGTCGGGCACGACGGCGGCGCCTGGTTGATCGCGCCGCTGCAGTGGATCGGCTGGTAGAAGCCGCACTCGCTGGCCACCACGGTCGCGTCGCAGGCGGTGTCGTCGGGGACGCCGTTCTGCGCGCCGCACTCGTTGTTGCTGCAGACCGCCTGGCCTCGGGATCCCTGGCAGGTCGCGGTGTCCTCGCAGATGGGCGCCGAGATGCCGAAGGTCGGGCAGTCGGCGGCGATCGCGCAGCAGTCGCCGCTGTTGCAGCAGAAGCCGTTCTGGCTGTGGTCGTTCTGGCAGTCGGAGTCCTCGTCGGAGACCTGGCCGTTCGGGAGATCCGACAGACAAGTGGATGCATCGCAGTGCGCGGCGACGATGCACTTGCCGTCGTTCTCGAGATCGCAGGCGACCGCGCAGTGATCGCCCAGCTCCTCGCCGCCGTCGCAGGTGTAGAGGCCGCACACGGCTGCCGGCTGCTGCTCGCAGCCGCCCGCGCCGGCGCAGATGTCAGCGGGCCGCTCGAAGTAGCCCAGCCCGCTGCCGCTGCAGTCGGCCGCCGCGCAGTCGCTCGGGCTCACGTCGACGCCGCCGATGCAGTCGTTGTCGAAGCCGTCGCAGATCTCGGCGGCGTCGTCGTAGACCGCGGGGTTGGTGTCGTCGCAGTCGCCGGCGGCGCAACCGTCGCCTTCGCCGCGGTGATCGCCGTCGCCGTCGATGCAGCACACGCCGTTGAGCGGCATGCACTGCCAGACGTTGCCGTCGCCGATGTTGGCCAGGTTCACGCAGTTGAACCCGGTCGCGCACACGGTCGGGTCGTCTCGGCAGTCGACGCTGCAGAAGCGGCCGGCGGTGAGCTGGATGCAGAGATCGCTCGAGTCACCGCAGTCGGCGTTGGTCTCGCACGAGTCGCACATCGTCTGCTCGGCGGGCACGCAGATCATCGCCTCGACGGTCTCGCCGAGGAGCACGGTCTTGCACTCGTAGCCGTCGGGACAGTCGCTGGTGCAGAAGTTGGTGCAGACGCCTTCGGCCGGCGGCGCGGGCTGGTAACACGTGCTGCCCGGCTGGCAGTCGGTCACGTCGTCGCACGGCGTGCCGAAGCCTCCGCCACCCGCATCAGGCGCAGCGTCGGGAGTCGTGACGTCGGCGTCAGCGACGCCGCCATCGATCTCGCCGCCGGGTGTCGCACCTTTGGAACAGCCGACGTTCGCCATGCTCGCGAAAGCGGTCAGTCCAATTGCGATCGTGCACAGGACGAACCCGCAGCGCTCGAAGCCAACAACGCGTGCTTCCACAGCAAACCTCCCCAGCTAGGCAACGAAACCGGCCGGACTCTAGCATGGGGTTTCGCAGGGAACGTAAGGTGGATTACTGATGTAGGACTATTTCGAGCCGATTTCGAAGGGCGCCATGGACTTGAACCAGGCCGGTGGGCTGCCGTCCGACGGCAGGTAGGGGTCGCCGCGAACGACCACCTTGGCGAGGCCGGCCAGGCCGCCGTAGTAGCGCTCGGCCACGGCCAGGATGGCGGGAGGCAGCCTCACGCCGAGCTCGCGCTCGAGCGCGTCGCTGTCGGCGAGGCCGAAGAAGCGGGCCGCGACCCAGTCGGCGTAGCAGCCATTTCTCGAAGCAATCACGATGCCTTGGCCCGGCGCGGCCGACGGGTACGGGACGATCGCGGCGAAGCCATCGCCGGCCGCGGCGGGCAGGCCCTCGATGAGGACCAGGTCGGGCGTGAGCGCGCCGTACAGGTCGGCGAGGCGCTCGGAGAACGCGACCAGCGCCGCGCGGTAGAGCGCGCGGTCGTCGTGCTTCGTCTTCTTCCAGGCGTCGAGCCAGGGGGACAGCTCGCGGTGCATGCGCCAGCGCCGGCGCCAGGGGGGCGCGGAGGTCGCGGACGCATCGGACGCGATCATGACCGCGCCCATGAGGTTCTTGATCGAGAGCGACATCACCGCGAAGCGGTGCGCCTTGAGCTTGGGAACGTCGATGAGGTACGGGCGGCGCGCGGGCGCCGGGTCGATCAGATCGGAGGACAGCACGAGCTCGTCCTTCAGGGAATGCGCCCAGGGCAACTTCAGCCGCCACGGCTCGGGGCGGGTGTCGCCCGCGGCCTTGCCGTAGTGGCCGAGATCGACGAACGGCACGTCCAGCTCGTCGAGGATCGCCTGGTAGCCGGAGAGCGCGAGCAGCGCGGGCCACTCGTCGGCCGGTGCGGAGCGGCCGTCGGCGATCGCGAGGTCCGTCACGCCGCGGGAACGCAGCTCGATGATCAGCGCGCGCACGAACGCGGGGCTCGTGGTCCGGCCGGCGACGCCGTCGTCGGGCTTGCCCGGCTTCATCCGATCGAAGCCGCCCAGGTTGATCTTGATGATGACGCGCCGGTGCTTGGGGACGTGGACATCGAGATCGTCGAGCGCGCGGCGCACGAGCAGCGCGGGATCATCGCCACGCGCGACGAACACCGGGGCGTCGCGCGCGCCGTCGCCGCCCCAGAACGGCTTCGCCATGGTCAGCGTGCGGGCGTGGGGATCGGGCGCGACGGGGCCGGCGTCAGAGGAAGCGTCCGCACCGGCGTGCGGGGCGGGGGCCGGGGCGGGGGCCGGGGCGTCAGAAGCTTTCGAGACGATGTCGGCGGAGGAGGGAGCGGCGTCAGGGGATCGCGGCGGCTGCGGAGGCGCCGCGTCCGCGACGGACGTGACGGTGGTGCGCTGGCAGGCGCAGGCGACGAGGATCGCCACCAGCGCCGCCAGGAGCGGCCGGCGGTTAGCGGCCGCCGACGACCTTGCCATCGACGTCGAGCACGACCAGGTCACCCTCGCCGAACGCCTTGTCGGCGTGCAGCTTCTGCAGGCCCGGCAGCACCACACTCGCGTCACCGACCACGAACACGATGACGTCCTTGGGCTTGATGTGCTTCTTCGCCGAGGCGGTGACCGCGCCCTTGTTGATGCCCTCGACGTTCTTCACCCACTTGGCGTAGTAGTCGAGCGGCAGGCCGTAGTAGACGAGGCCGCGGAACGAGCCCAGCACGCTGCCCGCGGTCTCGAAGCGCGCCGGCAGCGACAGGATCATCGAGTCCTTCTCGCGCTTGATCTCGGCGTCGGTGATCTCGCCGGTCGCGACGCCGTTGATCTCCTTGTAGATCTCGATCAACGACTTGTCGGTGACGTCGGTGCGCACCGACGCGCCGGCGACGAAGGTGCCGAAGTAGCGCGTGTAGTTGAAGTTGCCGAACGCGCCGTACGCATAGCCCTTGTCCTCGCGGATGTTCATGTTGATGCGGCTGGTGAAGCCACCGCCCAGCACGCCGCTGACGACCGTGTTCGCGAAGTAGTCCTTCGCCTTGCGATCGGGACCGGGGTGCACGACGTAGATCTGCGACTGCGCCGCGCCCGGGACGTCGATGAAGAAGATGCGGCCCTTGCGCGGCGTCGGCTTGCCGACCTTGACCGAAGCCTTCGGCTTGCCCTTCCAGCCGGCGAACAGCCGGCCGCCCAGCGCCTTCACCTGCGGCTGGGTCATGTCGCCCGCGATCCACAGCTTGGCGCCCGTGGGCTTGAGGTAATCCTTCTGCCAGGCCTTGCAGTCGTCGAGCGTGATCGCGCCGAGCGAGGCCTCGCTCTGGAAACGACCGAGCGGGTGCTGCTCGCCGTTGATGACGCTGCCGAGCAGCAGCCCGCCCAAACCGGCCGGTGCGCCCTTCTGCTGCTTGAGCCCGGCGGTCGCCTGGCGCACGTTGCGATCGAAGTCGGTCTGGCGCATGCCCGGCTTGAGCAGCACCTCGGCGAACAGGCTCGCGGTCGCGTCGAGGCTGCGCGAGAGCGACGCCATCGACACCGTGATCTGATCGCTGCCGGCGCCCACGCCCACGCTGGACGCCATGTCGGCAAGCGCCTCGGAGAGCGCCACCTTGTCGAGGCTCTCGGTCGAGTCACCCATCGTCTGCGAGCAGACGCGGTTGAGGCCTTCCTTGCCGGCCGGGTCGTTGATGTTGCCGCCCTCGAAGACCAGCGTCGCGGTCACGGTGGGCAGCTTGTGGTCCTCGACGAGGTAGACCTCGATGCCGTTCGCGAGCTTGAAGCGCGCGATCGCCGGCTGCTGCACCGGTCGCAGCGCGCCGCCGGCGGGCTGCGCCTTGCGGAAGTCGTCCGCCGGGAACGCGAGCTCGGGCAGCGGAGCCTCGGCGGGCGCCGGCTGGCCCGCGACCGGCTCGGGCGTCGGTGCCGGCTCGCCGCCGATGGGCGCGGGCGTCGGCTCGGGCGTGGAGGTGGCGGTCTTGCTGCCGCCCGCGCACGAGGCAGCAAGTAGCAGGGCAACGAGCGTGGCCGGGCCACGAAGCTTCATGATGGCGTTCATCTCACTTGCCTCCCGCGGGCATGGTGATCACTTCGACACGGTTCTTCTTCAGGAAGGCCGCGGCGGTCGCCTGCACCTTCGCGGGATTCGTGCCACGGTAGCGGTTCAGATCCTGCGAGATCCAGTCGGGGTTGCCGATGTAGTGGTTGTAGCCCTGCAGGACCTCGGCGCGGGCGGCGACCGACTCGAGCCCCCAGATGAACCCGGCCTCGATGCCGACGAGCGAACGCTTGAGCTCGCGGTCGCTGATTGGTTCCTGGAAGGCCTTCACGAGCTCGGCGTTGATGATCTTCTCGACCTCGGCCAGATCCGCGTCGGGGTTCAGGTCGACGATGATGTCGAAGGTCGACGACAGCTGCCCCGAGGACTGCTGGACCCGCACGCTCCTGGCGAGCGGACGGTCGATCACGAGCGCCCGGTAGAGCCGTCCCGTGCCCGACGCGCCCAGGGCATCCCCGAGCAGATCGAGCTCGGCGTCCTCCTGGGTGAATCGCCCGGGGGTGTGCCAGGCGTAGTGCACGCGGCGGAGCTTGGCCAGCTTGTCCTCCATGACGATGCGCTTGGTCTTGGGCAGCGTCGGCATGGCGACCGGCTTGTGCGCCGGCTTCGCCGACTTGGGGAAGCCGCCGAACCACTTCTCGATCAGCTTCTTGGCCTCGGCCGGCTCGAAGTCACCCGCGAGCGTGAGCGTCGCGTTCCCCGGCACGTACCACCTCTTGAAGAAGTTCTTCACATCGTCGGCGCTGGCCGCGGCCAGGTCCTCGTGGCGGCCGATCACGTCGTACTTGTACGGATGACCCTCCGGGTAGAGCTCCTCGGTGAGCCTGATGCCCGACAGGCCGTAGGGCTGGTTGTCGTAGCTCTGGCGGCGCTCGTTGCGGACGACCTCGATCTGGTTATCGAGGCTCTTCTTGGTGACCGTGGGCAGGAGGTATCCCATGCGCTCGCTCTCGAGCCAGAGCGCGGTCTCGAGCTGGTGCGAGGGCACCTGCTCGAAGTAGTTGGTGCGATCGGTGCTGGTCGTGCCGTTCAGGTTCGAGGCGCCGACGGTCTTGAGGATCTCGAAGTGCTTGTCCTCACCCGTGTTGGCGGTGCCCTGGAACATCATGTGCTCGAACAGGTGCGCGAAGCCGCTCTTGCCGAGCGTCTCGTCACCCGAGCCGACGTGGTACCAGACGCTGACGAAGACGACCGGCGTCTTGCTGTCCTGGATGAGGATGACCTCGAGGCCGTTTTCGAGGGTGTACTTCTCGAACGGCACCTTAGGGTCGTTGTCGACCGGCGGCGCCATCTTGCGCGCGGCCGTGGCCTCGTCCTTGCCTTCGCCGCGCGCCTGGCCGTGCAGGCCTGCTGCGGCGGTGATCGCCAGTGCTGCCGTCAACGCGATCGCGTACGGCCTTCGTCGATGAAACATCGTGCTCATTGAGTCTGTCCTTTCCTGAGCTGCTACCCGGGTCCCAACCGGGGCGGAAGGTATCAGAAACCCGGCTATCATGGGCCATGGCGTTCCGCGACGATCTCTCCGCTGCGCTGTCGCGGGTGGACGCGCTCGAGCGCGAGCTGGCGGAGTGCCGAGGCGAGCGGGACGCGGCGACCGAGGAGCGCAACCGGCTGCGTTCCGAGCTGGACGAGGCGCGCGAGGAGCTCGCGAAGCTGCGGCCGAAGGCCGCGAAAGCCGCGGGCAAGGCGGAGAAGGCCGCCGCGGAGAAGACCGCCGCGAAGAAGGCCGCGAAGTCAAAGCCCGCGAAGTCAGACGGGGTCGCCGCGCCGGGCGCGTGGGCGGAGAGGCTGATCCCGGCCGCGTTCCTCCTCGGCACCGTCGGCCTCGGCGTCTTCCTCGGCACCTGCGAGCAGCGTGCGAGCAACCGCCGCGCCCGCGCCGCGCTGCTGGCGCGCCCGCCCGAGCTGTTCGACGTCGACGTGGGGCTGACGCTGGCCACGCACGTGGCCCACCTGCTCGTCCCCGGCGCGGAGCTGATCGGCGTGAGCGCCGAGCTCGTCGACGCGAGCGGGCACGCGCAGCTGGCGCGCGGCGGACGGGCCGAGTACAGCTTCAGCCGCGACCTGCCGCCGAGCGAGCATCCAGCCGGCATCCCGCTCGGCGCGCCGGTGCCGCCCGACCAGCGCGCCTGCTACTTACAGATCCACGCCGCCCAGACCGGCTGGAGCTCGGGAACCAGCTCGGGCTGCACCGGCACGCGGGTCCGGGCGCGCTGCCCGCCGGCCTTGCTGTGGAAGACGGCCATCGCGAAGGGCGCACCCGCCGACGGGCTCGCGCGCCTCGCGCTCGACTGGGTGAGCCTCCCCGACGGCGACCGCGGCTACCGGGACGCTCCGGCGTGGCGCCTGACGATCAATGACCAGGGGCAATCGATCTTCGACGCGACCTTCGATCAGGACTGCCAGCTCGTCGAGGCGCGGTAGCGCGCACCAAGCACGCGCTACGGCTTGCGCTCGAGCTTGTAGACGACCCCGTCGAGCGACAGCAGGTAGAGCTCACCGTCGGCGTCGATGCCGAACGCCGACAGCGTGGCGAGCTGCTTCTTCGGATCGAGCGTCTTCTTCCAGTCCCAGTGGTCGCTGATGGCGCCGTTCTTCCAGCGGAACGAGCGTAGCAGCCCCGTGCAGTAGTCGGCGTAGAAGTAGGCACCGTCGAGCTCGGGCAGCGCCTTGCCGCGGTAGACGAAGCCGCCGGTGATCGAGCAACCGCCGCCCTCGCCGTGGCCGTACTCGACGACCGGCAGCTCGAGCCCCTTGGCGTCGCACTTCTCGCCGCGGAAGCAGTGCAGGCTCTCCATGAGGTTCCAGCCGAAGTTCAGCCCGCCCTTCTTGGCCGCGGCGGCGGAGACGACGTGGATCTCCTCCCACAGGTTCTGGCCCACGTCGGCGATGTAGAGGTCGCCGGTCTTGCGGTCGAACTCGTAGCGCCACGGGTTGCGCAGACCCTTCGAGTGCACGACCGCCTTGGGCGTGGCGGCGTCGACGTCGATGCGGAACATCTTGGAGAGCAGCGTGCCGTCCTTCTGGCCGTTGCCGTGCGGATCGTTGGCGGCGCCGCCGTCGCCGAGCCCAACCCACAGCCAGCCGTCGGGCCCGAAGACCAGGTGACCGCCGTTGTGGTTCGAGTACGGCTGGTCCACGACGACCAGCTCGCGCTCCGACTTGGGATCTGCGCGGTCGGGGTTCGCCGGATCGACGCGCAGCTCGCTCACGTGCGTATCGCCGGCGCGATCGGTGTAGTTGATGTAGAAGCGCCCGTTCTTCGCGTAGTCGGGATGGAACGCCAGCCCGAGCAGGCCCTGCTCGCTGGCCTTGGAGACGGTCGCGGTGAGGTCGAGGAACGCATCGGGCGCGAGCTGACCGCCGCGCAGGATGCGGATGCGGCCGACCTTCTCGATGATGAACAGCCGCCCGGTGGTGTCGCCGGGCGCGACGTCCAGGTCGACCGGCTGGACCAGCTTGCGGACCACGACGGTGAGCTGCGCCGTGCCGGCGATCGCCGCGGGCGGCTGCACCGGCGCCGGCGCCGCGGGCGGCTGCACCGCCGCGGGCGGCGCGGGCTTCGCCGCCACCGCGGCCGGCTTGGACTTCTTGCCGGCCTGGGCGTCGCTGTCGCGGGCACAGCAGAGGGCGACGGCGAGCGCGGGCACGGCGAGCGCGACGGACGCAACCAGTCGGCGGACATTCATGTGGCGAGAGTCTAGCCCACGCTCACGCTCGCGCCTGCGTTCGGGTCGACCCGCGCCGCGAGCCAGCCTACCCGTGACAGGACGACTACTTGCAGCCCTTGACGGACGGCAAGGATCCATCCGGCGCGACGGTGACCACGGTCTCGGCGACCACCGGCCCCAGCGAGACGTGGATCCGGTAGGTCTCGCCCGGCTGCAGCGGCGCGCAGCCCTTCAGCTCGTAGCCGGGCACGGGATCGCCGTAGCGCCACGAGTCGGCCAGCTGCCCCGTGCCGGTGCGCTCGAGCACGCAGTCGACTGGCTCGCCCGCCGGTGCCGACTTGCGGTGCACCTCCACACGCTTGACCGGCAGCGTCTGGCCAGGCCGCGCGCAGTTCTCGAAGTGCACCTCGTAGCCGGCGCCGTCGCGGACGACGGTCACCGCCGCGCGCGGCTCACAGCCGGCCAGGAGCACGCCTAGCGATAACCACAGCCATCTCATGGGTTCACCGAATCCCTGACCTCGTGGGAGACCCGCTCTGCGATCTGATCCAACGTATACCGTTTGTCCACCGGGTCGATGGATCCGATGGGCGTCTGCTCCAGGGCCTCCGGAGGATCGTAGTTGTCGGTACGACCGAACTCCTTGCGATAGCGCCTGAGGAAGCGGGTGGCGCTGAAGTTGATGAAGCTGGTGTTGCCGAACTTTTCGTACTGCACCGAGTGCGTGGCTTCGTGGGCGATGAGCTCGATGCGCTCGCGCGGGCCGAGCGTATCCCAGTGGTCGGAGTTCAGCGTGATGGTGTCGCCCCAGGTGAAGGCCTCCGCGCCGTTGGTGAAGCCGAAGCGGACCTTGATCTTGGACACGTCGTAGTTGAACTGCGTCTTGAAGATCGGGTTCAGGATGTCACGAGCCTGCTTGTTCAAGGTGTAGTTCGGACCCGCGAGGCGACCCCAGAAGCCGCGCTTCTGCAGCGGGCTGGCGGGCGCGTTGACCTTGGCCTTCTGGCGGCCGTCCGGATCCCAGTAGAGGACCGGGTTCTGCGCCACGTACTGGTACGGGTGCAGATCCCAGGGTGCGAACAGGAACTCGGCGCTCGGGCCGCGCACCGGCGGGTCGGGCGTGAGCCAGCGGGCGGTCTCGGGCGCCAGCCAGCGCGCACCGTGATCCGACCAGCCGGTGCTCGCGTCGGTGCGCTTGTTGAGGGCGTTGCGATCGCGAGCGACCAGATCGGGCGCGCTCACGACGTAACCGCTGCCACTCTGCACCCGGGCGTCGATCTCCTCGCCGTAGGGCTCGTAGCGCCGCTCCTCGAGCAAGCGTCCGGCGGCATCGGTGAACACCACCGGGCCCGCGCCCACGCCGAGGTGCATGAAGGTGGTCTGGCGCGCGCCCCACAGCGCGCTGCGCTCGGACACCATGTTGGCCGCGGGCGAGCACGAGGCCGCCAGCAGCGCGCCCACCATGCCGGCCGCGCCCGCGCGCAGCGGCCGCGAACGGCGGCCGACGCCGACGAGCGCCCAGGCGAGCGCGAGCAGCGCGAGGCCCCAGGGCATCCACGTGACCACGATCCCGATCACCGCGGGCACACCGGCGCCGCCGCCCGATACACCACCGGCCGGAGCCAGGGTGATGCGCGCGATGACGCGACCCTCGATCACGACGTCGTGCTCACGGACCCCGTCACGCTCGGCGACACCCTCGCTGAACCAGTACGAGACGCCGCCGCCCGGCGCGGTCGTCTTGACGCGCAGGCCGTCGTGGCCGTACGCGTGCTGGACCGCGCCGCCCGCGAGGCCGTCCACGCGCAGCAGCCGATCGAGCGCATCGAAGTCGAGGCGCAGGCCATCCTGCGCGATCTGCCGGCCCGCCCCGTCGTAGTCGAAGGTGTGCGCCGCGGCGCCATCGGCGCCGGTGATCGAGGTGAGCTGCCGCGGCGCCTTGCCGCCCTCGCCGTAGCGGTAGGTGCCCGCGAAGACGCCCAGGTTGCGCGGCCCGATCGCGGTGCGCGAGCGCATGTTGTGCAGCACGTCGTAGCCGTAGCTGAAGGTGTGCGCGTTGCCGCCGGTGCCGATGGTCGCGCCGGTCAAGCGAGCGAAGCCGTCGTAGTCGAAGCTGGCGCCGTGATCGAGCCCGACGCCATCGACGTCGACGACGCTCTCGATGCCGGTCCAGCCGTTGCGGGTGACGTCGACGTCGTAGATGGCCGCGCCCGACGCGTCGCGGACCGTGACCTTCGAGGCCAGGCCGAGCGCGTCGCGCTGGTAGCGCGCCTCGGCGCCGTTCTCGAAGCGCTCGTATAGCGGCCGACCCTCGGCGTCCTGGTCGAGAACCTGCCACAGGTCGCCCGCGCCGGGCGGCCGGCCGGCCGGATCGTACTGGTAGGTGAGCGTCAAGCCGTCGTCGTGGCCGCGGCCGAGGACCAGGCCCGAGGGCGAGTACGTCGTGGTCTCCTCGGCGACGTGATCGTCGATGCGGCGGCGCGCAAAGCTGGAGCGCCCGAGCTCGTCGTAGCCGACCTCGAGCAGCCCGGTCGGCTCCTCGATCCAGGCCAGCCGGCCGAGCAGACGCGCCGCACCCGGGCCCGCGCCGGGGCGGGCGTCGTCGTAGTGGTAGCGGTAGACGCTGGTCGCGCCCGCGTCGCGCAGGCTCAGCCGACCCGCCTGATCGTAGCCGTAGCGGATCACCTGCCCGATCGCGTTGACCTCCTCGGTGAGGCGGCTCCCGTCGTCCCAGCGCAGCGTGCGCGGGCCCAGGTCGGGGTCGTAGGTCTCGACCAGCCGGCCGAGCGTGTCGTAGCGGAAGCTGCGCTCGACCGCGCCGCCCGCCAGCCACATGCGGATCAACCGGCCGGCCGCGTCGTAGCGCGCCTCGACCGTCTCGTGCGTGCCGTCGGGCAGCGAGCGCTCGGTCAGGATCACGCGCCCCTGGCCGTCGAGCACGTTGCGCACCGGCGCCAGGTCGTCC
>JBKJOI010000224.1:0-2753 GCA_046595695.1 Haliangiales bacterium
GGGGCGGCGCCGGCCTGCGTTGCTTTTCCAGCAGCACCTGCACCGCGCGGCGGCGAAGCTCTTGCGCTTCCTTCACTTCACGCACGGGCGCCGTCCGGAACGCGGTGACCCGGCCCAGCACGCGGAACATGCGCGTGAGCGCGGCCGCATCGCGGGGAAGCACGGCGTCGACCTTCTCGGGCGCAAGTTCGCTCAGGTGGCGCGCCAGCGCATCCATCACGCTGTCGAGCGCCTTGAACGGCACCGACTCACGCTCGTAGCAACGGCCCTGCAGCACCACGGCGTCGACGTCTTCCACGAAGCGACGCACGAGCGCCGACTTGCCGATGCCCGAGGTGCCGAACAGCCGCACGTACTTCGGCTCGCCCCGGCGGCTGGCCTCAAGCGCGTCACGCAGCGCTGAGAGCTCACGCTCACGGCCGATGAAGTCGGTTTCGAACTTCGGAGCGGGCGCGGGCGTAGAAGCCGCTCCGAAGGTCTTCAGCAGGTCAGCAGCCGTCGGTCGCTCGGCGGGCTCTTGCTTGAGCAACTGCACGCACAAGGCATCGAGCTCGGGCGGACTCGAGCTGTCCAGCTCGCGGGGGGGCGGCGCCGGCCTGCGTTGCTTT
This sequence comes from Haliangiales bacterium, assembly GCA_046595695.1. Classification (GTDB taxonomy): domain Bacteria; phylum Myxococcota_A; class Polyangia; order Haliangiales; family SHYZ01; genus JBKJOI01. Next base: position 609 of record JBKJOI010000224.1, read on the forward strand.
TCCAGCAGCACCTGCACCGCGAGGCCATCGAACGGAACGCGGCCGGTGAGCGCCTGAAAGAGCATCACGCCCACCGCGTACCAATCGGCCGCAGGGCCCACGAGGCCCGAGCCCGCCTGCTCGGGCGCCATGTACGCGGCGGTGCCGACGATCTGCGTCTCGGTGTCGGGGCGCGACGACGCGGTGTCGACGACCAGGCCGAAGTCGAGCAGCACGACCCGGCCGGCGGGCGTGACCAGCACGTTGGAGGGCTTGATGTCGCGGTGCACCTTGCCGCTCGCGTGCAGCGCCGCGAGCCCGCGGCCGAGCTGGGCGAGCGCCGCGCGCAGCCGGGGCTCGTCGATGGTGGGGACCACGATCGGCCCCGAGTCGGCGGGCGCCACGGCCAACACGGCGCTGGTGTAGACCTGAAAGCCCGCCTGGGTGCTCGCGACGCCGGAGACCTCGTCGGTGTCGTCGTCGATCGGGGTCAGCGGGTCGGCGGTGCCGCCGCGGATCCAGGTCAGGAAGTCCACGCCGTCGAGGAGCTCCATGGTGAAGTACCAGCGGTCACCGTCGGAGAACAGCTCGCCCAGGCGGATCAGGTTGTCGTGCTGCAGGTCAGCGAGCGCGCGGAACTCGTTCTTGAAGCGGAGCAGCGCGCGCGGCTCGAGGTGACGCAGGGTCTTGAGCGCCACGGCGGTGCGCCGCTCGCGATCCCACGCCTCGTAGACCACGCCCATGCCGCCAGCGCCCAGGCGCCGGCGGATCTCGAAGCGGTCGCTCTCGATCAGGTCGGGTGTGATGACGCGGCTCCCGGACGAACCCCCAGCTTAACCCGGCGTGGCGCTCCGGGAAACCGCTATGCCCCCAGGCCGGTGCCGGGCACCAGCACGTTCACGAAGCGCTCGACGCTCATGACGCCCTCCTTGGCCAGGTCGGCGCCGGCGTGGTCGATGAGGGCCGCGCCCTCGCTGCCGCGCAGCAAGCGTCCGAGTACCAGCTCGGCGGCGGCGGCGCAGGAGCTCAGGCCGGAGGTGCGCGCCGAGCGCGCGACGCCGCCCAGGAGCTCGGCGCCTGCGACCGGGTCGCCGCGCAGGTGCGCGAGGCCCGCGCGCAAGAGGCCCGCCCACACGCTCGCGTAGCCGGCGCGCTCGGCCTCGAGCTTGCTCGCGGCGCGCGCGGCCCGCGCGCACAGCGCGGCGCGCTCGTCGGGTGACGCCTCGGCCCGCGCGAGCGCCAGCCGGCCCTCCAGCCACAGCGCCTCGGTGCGGGTGAGCTGCACGCGCGCCAGCTTGGAGCGGCGGAGCGACGCCCAGGTCTCCGCGAAGCTGGCGAGGAGCTCGCCGGCCTGCCGCCGGTACAGGCCGAGCTCGGCGCGGGCGCGCCACTCGTACCAGTTCTGCATGTGGTAGCTGCCCGCGGGCGGGCGCCAGGCGCGCCGGTCGAGATCGAGCGCCGCCGCCTCGGTGGCGTCGGCGGCCAGCCACACGATGTTGGCGATGCGGGTGATGGTCGCCTCGGTGTAGCGGTCGCCGCGCCGCTCGGCCTCGGGCACGTGCTCGTCGTAGCTCTGCCGCAGCTCGGCGTAGGAGCCCGCGTAGCGCATGATGCTGCAGCGGAAGATACGCACGGTGCCGATCTCCCAGCCGTTGCCCGTGGTCTCCTCGACGAAGCCGATCTCCGCCTGCTTCATGGCCCGCGCGCCCTCGACGAAGTCGCCGCGCAGGTAGCAGGAGATGCCGCGCGTGCCCACGACCCAGGGGCGCATGAACGGGTCGTCGGGTAGGAGGTTGCACGCGCCTTTGGTGTGCTCGAGCAGGCGCTCCACCCGCTCGTGGCTGCGCGTGCCCTGCGAGCTGACGAACGAGGCCTCCAGGCCGAGGGCGCGCGCGACCCGCGCGGTCTCGCCGACCTCGAGCGACTTGAGCAGGCCGCGCGCCTGGAAGTCGGCGCCGCGCACGGTGTCGACCATGCTGAGCCCGATCGCGACCGAGCGGTAGACGTCGATGAGGCTGAGGTCGCGCGGCGAGACCTCGCTGGGATCGCGGCGCTTCCAGCCCAGGCCGCGCAGGCGCAGGCGGGCCCGGTGCCACAGCAGCGAGACGAGCGCGCGCTGCGGGGTCGCCGGGAAGCTGCCGCCGAACTCGGCGAGCACGACCCCGA
>JBKJOI010000259.1:0-6279 GCA_046595695.1 Haliangiales bacterium
CACCGACGAGCACGGCCAGAAGATCGCCGAAGCGGCGGCCGCCAAGGGCGTCACACCGATCGAGCACGCCGACAGCGTGGTCTCGCGCTTCCGCGAGACCTGGAAGCACCTCGGCATCTCCAACGACGACTTCATCCGCACCACCGAGCCGCGTCACGCGCCGGTCGTCCACGACATGTGGAAGCGCATGGCCGCGACCGGGGACATCTACCTGGGCGAGTACGAGGGCCTCTATTGCGTCTCCTGCGAGGCCTTCTACACCGAGGGCCAGCTGGATCAGCCGGGCAACCTGTGCCCCGACCACAAGAAGCCGGTCGTCACGCTGAAGGAGTCCTCGTACTTCTTCCGCATGTCCAAGTACCAGGACGCCCTGATCGCGCACTTCGAGCAGAACCCCGGGTTCGTGCAGCCGGAGTCGCGCAAGAACGAGATCCTCTCCTTCATTCGCTCGGGGCTGCGCGATCTGTCGATCTCGCGCACGACCTTCTCCTGGGGCATCCCGGTCGAGGGTGACCCGCGGCACGTGATCTACGTGTGGGTCGACGCGCTGACCAACTACATCTCGGCGCTGGGCGGCGTGGGCTCGCCCGACTACAGCACCTTCTGGTCGGGGCCCGACGCCGGGCCGGTGCACCTCATCGGCAAGGACATCCTGCGCTTCCACGCGGTGTACTGGCCGTGCATGCTGCTGGCCGCCGGCCTGCCGCTGCCCAGGACCATCTTCGCGCACGGCTGGTGGACGCTGCGCGGCGAGAAGATCTCCAAGTCGCTGCCGGCCACGCGCGTCGATCCCAACCAGATCGGCAACGATCTCGGCGTCGACGCGCTGCGCTACTTCCTGCTGCGCGAGGTGCCGCTAGGCTTAGACGGTGACTTCACCTTCGAGTCGCTGATCGGGCGCTACAACAGCGACCTGGCCAACGATCTGGGCAACCTGCTCAACCGCACCCTGTCCATGACCGAGAAGTACGTCGGCGGCGTCGTGCCGGCGACCGTGCCCGGCCTGGACGACGGCGGCGCGCACGCCGACCTGCGCGCGCTCGCGCTGCGCGCCAGGACCGAGGCCGAGCGTCACTTCGACGCCATGGCACCGTCGCGCGCGCTCGAGGCCATCTGGGATCTCGTGCGCGGCGCCAACCGCTACGTCGACGCGTCGGCGCCATGGACGCTGGCCAAGGACCCGGCGCGCACGGCCGAGCTCGGCCACGTGCTGCACACCTTCCTGGAGGCGTGCGTGTGGGCCTCGCTGCTCGCCGCGCCGGTCATGCCCGGCAAGTGCGGCGAGATCCTCGCCCAGCTCGGCGTGCCCGAGCTCGCCGGCCGCTGGCCGACCGAGTGGAACACCATGCTCGCGGCGGGCACACGCATCCAGAAGCCGCAGCCGCTCTTCCCGCGCATCGACGAGGCTCGCACCAAGGAGCTGCTCGACCGCTGGATCCCGCCGGAAGCACGGGAAGGCGTCGCGGCCGCCGCCACCGTCACCGCCACCGCCACCGCCGAAGGCGGCGCGGCGCCGAAGACCATCGAGGACCAGGTCACGCTCCGCAACACCGCGCCGCGCACCGACAAGCCGGGCGCCGCGGCCAAGGCCGCGACCGGCCCCGCCGCCGAGGTCACCTACGACGAGTTCTCACGCCTCGACCTGCGCGTCGCGCACGTGGTCTCGGCCGAGCGCGTGCCCAAGGCCGACAAGCTGCTGAAGCTGGTCGTCGACCTGGGCGGTGGGCAGACGCGGCAGGTGGTCGCCGGCATCGCCGAGACCTACACGCCCGAGGTCATCGTGGGCCGCCGCGTGATCTTCCTCGCCAACCTGAAGCCGGCGAAGATCCGCGGCATCGAGAGCCAGGGTATGATTCTCGCCGCCGGCGACGAAAAGGTTGTCGCGCTGTCGGCGCTGGACCAGGACGTCCCACCCGGCACCAAGGTCCGCTAGACACGAACCCAGGCCGCCAGCCGGATCGAGCAGGAGACGAGATGAGCGTGACCAAAGGCGAGCGGCGCCACGCGCCCCGTAGCAACGTGAGCCTCCCGACGCTGGTGGAGGTCATCGGCCAGCGCGAGCTCGCGTTGCACCCGAACCTCGCCGCGGTCTACGAGCGGGTCTCGCCGCCGCCCGAGCAGGCGGGCAAGAAGTTCCCCGGCATCCTGCGCGACCTGTCGACCAACGGCGCGTTCATCGCCGGCGAGGCGCTGCCGCTCTTGTCGCGCGTCGCCTTCACCTTCCCGCTCGAGAGCTTCGGCCAGGTGGAGGTGCTCGGCTGGGTGCTGTGGCGGCGCAAGGGCGTCTGCGAGATCCCGCGCGAGGACGGTGACCCGGTCAGGCTTGCCGCCGGCTTCGGCGTGCTCTTCGAGGCCATCCCGCTCGACGCGCGCATGGCCATCGCGAAGCTGGTGACCGCCCGTGGCGGCAACTAGCTCGGGCGCTACCGCGGGGTTCCGTTTCCGCCCGCGCTTCCGCGGCATGCCGTGGCTGGTCGCCGCGGTCGGCCTGGTCCTGCTCGTCTTCGGCATCACCGGTGACGAGCGTGGCGCGGCGCGCGCTTTTGCGATCGCCTCGGGCGCCATCGGCCCGCTGATCGCTCTCGCCTACCTGCGCCAGCCGGCGTGGAAGCACGTCGTCCTGGTCGACGAGCAGGGCGTGACCGTGCGGCGCGGCGACGTGCTGCGCTTCCAGCTCGCCTGGGCCGACGTCGTCGAGGTCGTGCACTCGACCAGGTTCCCGACCCTGTTCCTCGATGGCGGCGTGCCCGAGAAGAGCCTGCTCGTGCCCGGCCCGGGCGCGCCCGCCGCCTACCGGATCGAGCGCGCGCCCGAGCTCATCGCCTTCGTGCTCGCGCACGTACCGGCCGCCAAGCAGCGGGTCGCCGATCCCGAAGGCCCCGCCTGATCGGAGACGGCCAGGCCGCCCTCTTGGGGTAGGCTCGACGCTTGGCTCAGGAGTCCGGCGGTAACGCCAGGGAGACCTTCCCCACCCCGCTACGTGGAGGGCCAGGGGTTCGTGCAACCCGCGCGCCTGTGCGACGCGCTCTTGCCCCGCTGGAACGAGGCGTAAGCCAACGAGGCCCAGGCCGCCCGCGCGGGCCGGCGGCTCAGCGCACGACCTGCTCGAACAGGTGCGCCAGCGACGCGCCCGGGTCCTCGCACAGGCCCGAGTGCACGGGTGAGATCTGGATGATGGTGCTGCGCGGCGCGACCAGCCAATGGAAGCGATCGGCGAGCGGCAGGCGCGCGATCGGCCCGGCGCCCGGGTCGGCGGCGGCGACGCGCGCGAGCGTGCCCAGGTGGCTGCGCACGAGCTCGAGATCCACGTCGGGGTCGAGCGCGCGCAGCCGCGCCGGCACGACCTCGACGCGCGCCTCCAGGAAGTCGTGGGTGCGGCTGTAGACGATCACGCCGGCGTTCACGAACTCCTCGCGCTCGACGCGCGGGACCACGCGCACGACGGCGTACTCAAACGAGCTGCGCCCGAGCATGCGCCGCCTCCTCGAGGAGCGCGGGCAGCGTCTCCAGCCGGCGCGTCAGATAGGCCGCGTACGCCTCGCGGCGGGTCGCGGGCGGGCCTGCGACCGCGGCGGCCGCAAGCCAGACGTCGGGCAGGAGCGCGACCGCGGCGGCGATCACCTGCGGCGTGAGGCGCGCACGCAGCGTCGCCTCGGCGGCGGCGAGCTCGGCGGCGAAGGGCAGCAGCACGTGGCTGCGGATGGTCGGGAACGAGCGCCCCGCGTGCTCGACGAAGTCGCTCGCGCCGTGGTGGAAGTAGAGCGCCGCGCCGTGATCGATCAGCCACAGCCCGCCCTGCCAGCCGAGCAGGTTGGGGTTCTTGGCGGTGCGGTCCAGGTTGGCCACGAACGCATCGAACGCGACGATGCGCGAGGCCAGCTCGGCGTCGGGCAGCGGCCCGGCGACCGGATCGAAGGTCACCGAGCCTCCCAGGTATGCGAGCGCGAGGTTCGTGCCCTTGCTGGCCTTGAGCAGCTCGCGGATCTCGTAGTCGGGCTCGTTGCGGCCGAGTGCGGCGGACAGCTCCACGAAGACCAGCTCCGGGACGTTCAGACCGAGCGCGCGCGCGAGCTCGCCCGCGAGCAACTCGGCGACCAACGCCTTGGGGCCCTGGCCCGCGCCGTGGAACTTCAGCACGTAGAGCCGCTGGTCGTCGGCCTCGATGATCGCGGGCAGCGAGCCGCCCTCGCGCAGCGGCGTCACGTAGCGGGTCGCGGCGAGGGTACGGAGCGCGGGCGGCGGCACAGGGGTCACGGCAGCGAAGAAGGTAGCCCGAGTCGCGTCAAGGCGCGACCACCTCGCCACGACAGGCCACGAACGCGGTCACGCCGAGCAAGGCGTCGAGCTCGTGCTCGGCAGCGCAGTCGTCGTGGCGCGAGCACTCGTACGCGTCGAGACCCTCGCAGGGCGTCCCGCGCACCGGCCCCGAGGGCGGCACCTGCCAGCACGCGGCGTACGCCGCCGGCGCGCCCGGCGCACCCGCTTGGATCGCGCGGCAGCCGTCGGCGAGGAGGCACGCGGGCTCGTCGGTGGCGAAGGCATCGCAGGCCCCGTTGCAGGGGCCCCAGTCGGGCCAGCCGTCGGGCCCTTCGGTGCAGAACGGCAGGTCGACCGCGCGGCACTCGCCGGTCTGCGGATCGCGCTTGAGCTCGGGCGGCGGCGGCGGGACGCGTGGGTGCTTCGCGGCACTCTGCGCGGGGGTCGGGTCGGCCTCGCTCGTGCACGCCTCGAACCACAGGCCGCCGCCGAAGCCCGTACTGACGTAGACGGGGGCGCAGTCGTCGCGACGCGCGCAGCTCTCGGCATCGATGAGGTCGCACGGCCCGACGTCGACGGGCTCCGGCGCGACCGCCCAGCAGGAGAAGAAGTACAGCGTGTCGATGATCGTGAAGTCGGCGGCGCAGATGCGAGAATGGGTGTACGCGGGATGGCAGTCGGGATTGCTACGGCAGCTGTCTTCTTCGTCGAAGCGATCGCACCGATCGGGCTCGCACGCGGCCCACGTGGGCACGGGCTCGAGGGTGTCCGCGCGCACCGGACCCGCGGGCGTGCACTCGACCCGGAGCAGCAGGCATGTCCCGGTGATCGGCTCGCGGACGAAGACGCTACCCGGGACGCAGTAGGCCCCGTCGCCGCCGCTGAAGCAGCCCGAGCCGGCGAGCAGCGCGAGCACCGCGAGCACCGCGATGCGTTTCACGGCGCGACCGCCTCGGCGCGGCAGGCCACGAACGCGGTCACGCCGAGCGACGCGTCGAGCTCGTGCTCGGCGGCGCAGTCGTCGTGGCGCGAGCACTCGTACGCGTCGAGACCCTCGCAGGGCGTCCCACGCACCGGCCCCGAGGGCGGCACCTGCCAGCACGCAGCGTACACGGCGGGCGTCCCGGCGTAGATCGCGCGGCAGCCGTCGGCCAGGATGCATCCGGGCTCGGTGGCGGCGAAGGCTTCACACGCGCCGCTGCACGGGCCCCAGTCCGGCCAGCCGGAGGGCGGCTCGGTGCAGTACGGGACGTTCGCCTCGCGGCACTCGCCGGTCTGCGGGTCACGCCTGGGGTTGGGCGGTGGCTGCGGCGGCGTGCGCGGGTGCTTCGCGTCGCGCGGCGTCGGGTCGTCCTCGCTCGTGCAACCGTCGAATCCCGGGCCCTGGCCGATGCTGCCGTAGAGGGGAGCGCAGTCATCGCGACGCGAGCACCCTTCAGCATCGAGGACGTCGCACGGCCGCGATTCGGAGACGCCGTCGGGCGGCGCGACCGTCCAGCAGCCGTGGAACCACCGGGTGTCGACCAGTCTGTAGTCGGAGGTGCAGATGGTGGAATGGACGTACGCGGGATGGCAGCCCGCGTGGGCGCGGCAGGTTTCGGCGTCGAAGCGTTCGCACGCGTCGGGCTCGCAGGTCGCCCAGGTGGGCAAGGGCTCCATGGTGCCCACGGCCACCGGCCCGAGATCCGTGCACTCGGCCCTGAACAGGACGCAGGCGCCGCTCGACGGATCACGCCGGCCGAGAAGGCCCTCGACGCAGTACGCGCCGTCACCGCCGGTGAAACAGGCCGAGCTGCCGAGCAGCGCCAGGCCGAGGACCAGGAGCGGGGCAAGGCGGCGTGAGGCGAGCATGCGGTCCAAGAGCAGCAACCAGTATGCCAGGCGCAGGTCGTGCGGAATGACAGGAGAATTTCAGATGGATGCCGGGGACTCGCGACGCGCTGCGGGGCCCGGCCTGCGCGGCCGCGCTCAGTTGGGAAAGCAGACGATCGAGTTGTCGCCGAACGTGCCGGGCGAAGCGGA
>JBKJOI010000294.1:0-3921 GCA_046595695.1 Haliangiales bacterium
GATCGCCGGGCGCGACCGCCAGGCCGGCGCCGGCGAAGAGCGCGTCCTCGACCGCGCCCGGACGCGCTGCGCGCACGCGGTAGGCGCCGGGCGGCAGGCCGCCCAGGGAGAAGCGCCCGCCCGCGTCGGTGACGTCGCGCGAGAAGCCGCGCAGGCCCCACTCGCGGCGGGCGCGCGGATCGCCGGGCGTCTCGGGCATGACCAGGACGAGCGCCTCGGCGATGGGCTCGCCGGTGGGCGTGACCACGGTGCCGGCGATGGCGCCGTCGAGATCGAGCGCGATCACGAGCTCCTTGGTGTCGGGGTCCGCGGCGAGATCGACGACCAGCACCGCCGAGCTGCCCGCCTCGGCGCGCGCCGTCGACGTGCTGGCGCGCGCGACCCGCGTCAGGTTCCACAGGTGGCCCTCGCGCAGGGCCACGCGCACGCTTGCCGCGGGCACCGGCGCGCCCGCCTTGTCGACGACGCGCCCGGCCAGGCGCGCCCCGCCCTCGAGCCGGATCTCCACGCCGGTCTTCGCGGTCTTGCCGTCGAGCTGGACGGGCGCCGAGGTGCCCGGGCCGGCCTCGGCGTGCTGGGCGACGAAGCGGAAGGTGCCCGCGGGCAGCGCTTCGAAGGCGAAGTTGCCGCCCGCGTCGGTGACCGCGGCGTCGGTGCGCGCGTCGAGCACCGGGAACGGCTCGCTGACGTCCTCGGGCAGCACGCGCGCGCGGGCGACCGGCTGACCCTCGGCGTCGACGACGCGCCCCGAGGCCGCCGCGCCCGCGCGCAGCTCGACGAGCTGCCGCTCCGGGTTGCCCGCGCTGCCCGCGGTCTGGATCATGCGCCGCGCCGGCGCGAAGCCGTCCGCGGCCACGACCAGTATCGGCCACCCGGCGCCCACGCCGGCCAGCGTGGCGCGCCCGGCCGCGTCGGTGCGCGCGCCGAGCGCGAGCAGCCCGCGCAGCTCCACGGCGGCCCCGGCGACCGGCTGCCGCGTCGCCGCGTCGACGACCGTGACCTCGAGCGCGCCGGCCGGGCGCAGGCGCAGGATCACCGGCTCGGAGCGCGCGTGAACGCGCGCGGTCACCGGACCGGCGTGCGCCGCGCCGTGGGCCGCCTCGAGCGTGTAGTCGCGCGCGGCCAACTCGGCGAACACGAACGAGCCGTCGACGCCGCTCTCGACGACGCGGCCCGGGTTGGAGTCGAGCGCGACGCGCGCGCCCGGGACCGGGCGCTCGTCGGCATCGATGACCTGGCCCTCGAGGCGCAGCACGCCGCGCGGATCGTCGTCGTAGGCCTCGGGCGCGCGCGGCGCGGTGGCGGGCGCGGCCGGCGCCTCGACCGCGTGGGCGAAGCGCGCGCCCGTCTTCGCGGCGGCTGCCGCGGGGTCGGATGCAGCGCCCTTGCCCCGCCCCAGCGTCTTCCATGCGACCAGCCCGGCGACCAGCCCGAGCACCAGCACCAGCGTCACCACCAGCTTGCGTCCGCTCATCCAGATCCTCCGAAAATGCCGTGAGATCGACGTACCGGGAGTCATCGGCGCACGCGGTCCGCGACGCGCCGGACTATATCGACACCCGATACATCAGGAGGTTCCCGACTATTTTTCAGCGAGGGCAGCGGGCGGAGTGCACCCGGCCACGAACGCGGCGCTCAGCGCGGCGCGGCCGGCTTGCGCACGCCGCGCTGGCGCTGGCCGTTCTGCACCAGCACCAGCGCCTCGACCTGCCCACCTGCGTCGCGCTCGAACTCGAGCTGCGCGTCGATGCTGCGGAAGTAGAAGCGGTCCTTCGCCGAGGCGAACAGCGCGTTCGCGCCCTGCCCCGGGCCGGTGGCGCGCGCGCGCAGGTGGGCGCCCTCGCGCCAGACCTTGATCGCGAAGCCCTCGTTCAGCGGGTAATCGCCCACGTAGCCATCGAGCGTCGCGGCGTCGAGGACCACGGTCGGCGGCGGCTCGGGCGGGACCATGCGCTCGCCGCACCAGGTCACCAGCAGATAGCCGGCGACGTGGTCGATCAGGTCGGGCGTTCCATTCGCCAGCACGATCACGCCGCGCTTGCCGGTGCGGTCGAAGCCCACGAAGCTGCGCATGCCCCCCGTCGCGCCGTTGTGGAAGCGCTTCCGACCGCCCTTCGAGACCAGCCAGCCGAGCGCGATCCTGGTCGGTGGCGCGTCGGCCTGCGGCTCCTGCGAGAAGTCGATCGCCTTCTGCAGCTCGGCCGGCACGTCCCCGCCCAGCCCGAGCTGCGCGCGCACGAAGCGCGCCAGGTCGCGCGCGGTCGAGCGCAGCGCGCCCGCGGGCGCGAGCACGTCGAAGCGCCACTCGGGCGCGGGCAGGCCGCCGTCGTCGTGACCCTGCGCGAAGCGGGCGCGGGCGTCGGCGGGCACTGCGAACCACGTGCTCGTCATGCCCAGCGGCCGCGCGATGCCGTCGAGCACCAGCCGCTCGTACGAGCGGCCGGCGTGCAGCGAGAGCGCGTGACCGAGCAGCGCGACGCCCAGGTTGGAGTACGCGTGATGCTCGCCCGGCGCGTGCTCGAGCACGTGGCGCGCGAGGAACGCGTACAGCCGCTTGGCGTCGTAGCTCGCGTACGAGCGCGCGGCGTCGGCCGCGTCCGTCGAGCTGAAGTCGTCGGGCAGGGACGGCAGCCCAGAGCGGTGCGTGGTCAGCTCGACCAGCGTGATCTCGCGGCCGTCCTTGGTCGGCACCTTGGTACCGGGCGGGAGCATCACCGAGACCGGCTTGTCGAGGCGTGCCCGGCCGTCGCCGACCATCTGCGCCAGCAAGAGGCCGGTGAACACCTTGGTGACCGAGCCGATCTCGAAGATCGTGTCGGCGTCCACGGGCGCGCCGTCCGCGCGCAGCTTGCCGTAGGGCAGGAAGGTCTCGCCCTGCTCGTCCACGAGCACGACGATCAGCCCCGGCGCCCAGCCGCCCTCGACCAGCGGCCGCGCCACCGCATCGACGGTGGCGCGCATGGCGTCGCGGGTGGGCAGCGTGGCGCCGGCATCGGGCGCGGCGACGACCGGCGGCGGCGCGGTGGCAGATGCTGCATCGGCGCCCGCGGGCTGGGGCGCGGACGATTTCCCGCACGCGGATACGGCGACGACTACCAGGAGCAACGTCGTGCGCATGCCACGGAGTATCACTCTCGCTGCGCCGCCGCCACCCATGCGAAGCCGATGGTCGCGAGCAGGAGGTACGGCGCGACCAGCCAGCGCCCGCCGGCGAGCGCTCCCGCGGTCGTGACGGCGAAGAACAGCGCCAGGGCGACCTCGACCAGAGGACGACGACGGCGCGCGCGGCGCCTCGCCGGCGCCCGCGGCACGCCCACGCCTGCGCCTGCGTCTGCGCCTGGCCCCGCGGCCTTGCCGACCGCGCCGGTCTTGGGCGTGCGCACGAACTCGCCGACCTCGCCGAACAGGCCCTCGAGCACCGCGCGCGTCTGGTTCACCGAGAGCCCGAGGCCGACCGCCATGACCAGCGGCACGCGCACGAGCGCCGCGAAGAGCCCGCGCTCGCCGCGCTGCGCCACCACGTAGTACGCCGCGTACGCCACCGTGGCCGCGACAAACAGCGGCGCGGCGGTCGCGAGCAGCGCCAGCGCCCCGGCGCCCGCCGCGTGCGCCGCCACCGGCGGCAGCGCGAGCGCGCCCAGCAAGAGCGCCAGCAGCAGGGACAGCGGGTAGGCGAAGTTGCTCGACAGGTGCAGGAGCGCCTCGAGGCGCACGCCCAGCGGCGCGCGCGATCGCCAGGCCTGCCCGCCGAGCTTGCGCGCGCACTGCACCGAGCCCTTGGCCCAGCGGAACTGCTGGCCCATGAACGCGGCCATGGTCACCGGCAGCTCGGCGGGCACGCGCGCCTCGTCCAGGTAGACGAAGCGCCAGCCGCCCAGCTGCGCCCGGTACGACAGGTCGAGATCCTCGGTGAGCGTGTCG
>JBKJOI010000298.1:0-5156 GCA_046595695.1 Haliangiales bacterium
GCTGTCCGGCCGCGGCCGGACGCTCTCCGCGGCCGCCACGCCGCGGCCGCCGCGCCTGCTCATCCTGTACACGCCGCACGGTGCTCCCGCCGAGTTCTTCTGGCCGCAGAGCGCCACCAACCTCGCGTCCTCGAGCCCGGGCGACATCTCGATTTTGGGCCCGCTGCAGCGCCACGCCGGCCAGCTCAACGTGATCCGGGGCGTGAACTACGTCGGCTCGGACAACCACTACGCCAACAAGGACGTGCTGACCAACAAGGCCGCCGACAGCATCGAGACGGTGGTCGCGCGCAAGCTCGGCGTCGCGCCCATCCGGCTCGGCGTCGTGCCCGACTACCCGAACAGCTTCACCGTCGACGGCTACCTGTCCTTCGACGGCGGTCAGCCGCAGCAGCACAAGCCCGACCCGGCCGCGGTGCTCGACGCGCTGTTCGCCAACGCGCCGCCCGGCGGCGGCGGCGGCGGCGGCGGCAACGATCCCCCGCCCGGTCCTTCGGCCGCCGAGCTGCGCACGCGCGCGCTCGAGGGGCCCGAGGCCGAGCTGGCCGAGCTGCGCGCGCAGCTGGGCCAGAGCTCGATGGCCGCCCGGCTCGAGAAGCACCAGGCCGCGGTCGCGTCGATGCGCGTCCCAGCTACGCCCGGCGGCGGCGGCACGCCCGAGCAGCCCATCGCCGGCTGCACCAGCCAACCGGTGCTCGCCTCGGTCGAGAAGGTGCGCGGCAAGAATGTCTTCGCGGCGGAGAACTTCGCCGACGTGTTCGACGCGCAGATCGACATCGCCGCGCTCACGCTGAGCTGCGGCCTGTCGCGCGTGGTCTCGATCCAGTGCGGCTTCGTCAACCACGGCATTCCGTTCACCTGGCTGGGCCTGCAGTCGGGTCACCACCAGCTCTCGCACAACTCGCCCGGCTCGCCCGGGCGCATCGACCACGCCAAGTGCCAGCAGTACTTCGCGGATCGATTCGCCTTCCTGCTCGACAAGCTCAACGTCCCGGATCCCGAGGACCCGGCGCACACCATCCTCGACAACACCGTCGCTCTGTGGACCAGCGAGATCGCCGACGGCCAGGCGCACAATTGCCAGTCGCTGCCGATGGTGCTCGCCGGCGGCGGCGCTGGCTACCTCAAGACCGGGCAGTACCTGCAGCTGAACGGCCGCAGCCACGCCGACGTGCTCTACGCCATGAGCGGCGCGATGGGCGTCACCGGGGTCGACTTCGGGGCCGGCTCGCCGATGGCGGAGGTGCGGCTGTGACGCGCGCGCGCCCGCGCGGCCCATGGGCGCTCGCTGCACTGCTCGCTGCCGCGGCCACCGGCTGCCTGGGTGACATCACCGGCGGCATCGGCGGCGGTGGCGGCGGTGGCGACGACGACCCGCCCGACATCGACGTCGGCGGCGAGGTCGACGGCGCCGAGGTCGGCGGCCGCCAGCTGCGCCGCCTGACCACACGCGAATACGACAACACGGTGCGCGACGTGTTCACCCTCGGCGACGCCTGGCCGGGCTCGGGGCTGTCGCCCGACACCAGCTCGTCGCTCGGCTTCGACAACGACGCGACGCTGCTCGCCATCGAGGGCCCGCGCGCCGCCGAGCTGGAGCAGGTCTCCGAGAACATCGCCGCGCTGGTGGTCGCAACCCGCCTCGGCAGCGTGTCCGCGTGCGGCACGCGCAACCGCGCCTGCGCCGAGGCCGTGATCGACCGCTTCGCGCCGCGCCTCTACCGACGCGCGCTCACCAGCACCGAGCGCGATCGCCACCTGACCACCTTCGACGGCCTCGCCGACGTGTCGGCCGACGAGGCGCTCGAGTGGACCCTGGTCGGGCTGCTCAACTCGCCCTACTTCCTCTACCGCTTCGAGATCGGCGCGCCCGAGGGCGACGGCGTCTTCCGGCTGAGCGGCGAGGAGCTCGCGACCTCGCTGGCGTACACCTTCTCGGAGAGCCCACCATCGGAGGCGCTGCTCGAGCGCGGCCGCAGCGGCGAGCTCGCCGGGGCCGACGCGCGCCTGGTGGTCGCGCGCGAGCTGCTCGAGAGCCCGCGCGGCCGCGCCATGGTCGAGCACTTCACCCAGCGCTGGCTACGCTACGACGAGGTGCGCAACATCGCCAAGGACGAGAGCGTGGTCCCCGGCTTCGTGAACCTGAGAAGCGACATGGCCGAGGAGACGCGTCGCTTCCTCGAGCACATCTTCTATGTCGAGAAGTCGGGCGTCGCGGCGCTGTTCACCTCGAACGTCACGTTCGTGAGCCCGGCGCTCGCGCAGCACTATGGCCTGTCCGCGCCGGCCGGCGCGTTCGGCCAGGTGACGCGCCCGCCCGAGCAAGCGCTCGGTCTGCTCGCGCAGGGCTCGATCCTGTCGCGCTTCGCGCTGACCGCGATCTCGTCGCCGCCGCAGCGCGGCACCTTCGTCGAGCGCCACCTGCTCTGCCGCGAGCTGCCGCCGCCGCCGCCCAACGTCGGCACGCCGCCCGTGCCGCTGCCGGGTCAGACCACGCGCGAGACCTTCGAGCTGGCGCACTCGGTCGAGCCCTCGTGCGCGAGCTGCCACCGGATCATCGACGGCATCGGCTTCGGCCTCGAGAACTTCGACACCGCGGGCCGCTGGCGCGACACCGAGCAGGGCAAGCCCATCGTGGCGACCGGCCAGATCGTCGGCTACGACGCCAACGGCGAGCGGCCCTTCCAGGACGCGCGCGAGCTCACCGAGCTGCTCGGCCACTCTCCCAACGTGGCGCGCTGCGTGGGTGGGCTCATGGGCGCCTACGCTTTCGGTGCCACCTTTGCGAGCGCCTTCCCGGCGCCCGAGCGCACCAAGAGCCTCGAGACCGGTGCGCTCAGCCTGTACGAGTACTTCGCCCAGCTCGCCGCCGCGCCGCATTTCAGCACGCGCATCGAGCGACCGCTCTAGCGGCTCCCACCGGGCGGCCCCCGATCCCGCGCCCTCGCGCTCAGGCCGCTTCGGCGGCGCGACGCATGGCGTCGAGCAGCACGAGCGCCACGCCCGGAAAGATGCCGTGCTGGATCTCGGGGTGGTGCTTGAGGAAGAACTTCACCAGCCAGCCCAGCGAGAGCGCGTCGAACTCACCCTCGCCGCGCACCAGGCACGCCCGGCCCTCGTCGAGCGGCGTCAGCTCGAAGCGCAGCTTGATGCCGCGCGGCTCGCCGTCGACCCAGCGGATCTCGAGCCAGCGCTCCTTCTCGCTCGTGATGTCGGCGGTGAACTGGAAGCCGGCCGAGAACAGCGCGACCTTGAACTTGAGATCGACCTCGACGCGATCGCCGTGCCGCTTCACCTTGCTGATCATCGGCACGCGGCCCGCGTACTTCTCCACGTCGGCGACGATCTCCCACACGCGCGCGACCGGCCGCTCGATGCGGGTCACCGCGGCGGCGCCGATGGGCCGGCCCTCGGGCGTCACGCGCACCTGAACGATGGGCGCCTGGTCGGCGGACTTGGCGAAACATTCCTCGAGATGCATGGCGTCCTCTCGCGCCCACCTGCCCCAGCGGCCCCGGTGGAACGCGTTCTACTCGCGGTCGTAGCATGATCCGTGGCACGTTGATCCAGATGCGCTCGTTTCTCGCCCTCGCGCTGTTGCTGGTCGCGTGCGGCAACCAGCCGAAGGCGGGCTCTGACGCGAACGCCCGCCCCGGCGTGAAAACCTCGGGCTTCGACTGGTCGCCACCGTGCCGTGTCCCGGTGACCGAGACCGCCGCGATCGATCGCGGCAACGACAATACGCGCATGCGCTTCGTGCTGGATATTCAGGAGGGCAAGGACGGCCGGATCGAGATCCGCCTGCGCGACTTCGTGTTCCTCGAGCTGAACGGCGAGGACATGACGGTGCCCGAGCGCAAGGATCAGACCGGGCCGCTGCTGGCGATCTACGCCGCGCTGCCGGTGCTGCGTGTGGCGCCCGATGGAACCGTTCGCGACCCCGGCGTGGTGGAGATCGACCGCATCGCCAAGGAGCTCGGCATCTCCGCCGAGCAGGCCGAGAATCTTCGGGCGACCTACGCGACCCCGGCGGGCGTGGCGTTCGGTCAGGACAAGCTCGCCAGGTTCTGGCACACGTGGGTCGGTGCGTGGATCGACCTCTCGCTCGAGCCGGGTCAGTCGCTCGCCGCCGGCATGCTGCCGCGCCGGCTGCGCGAGGCCTTCGGCTACGACTGGGGCCGGCGCGAGCAGCTCTCGTACGAAGCGGTGCTGTCGGTGGCCCGGCTGCTTTGCCACCGGATCCCGCGGCGCTACCGCTTCATCCCTGGGTTCCACGCCGCGATGGCCCGGGTCGGGCGTGAGCCCGCCCCCGTCGCCGCAGCGTAGCGAACGCCGCGCGCGCTGCGCGCCGGCTACCGCGGCGTCAGGTTCGGGTATGCCAGGAGCTTCACACCCTCGGGCAGGCTCGGCTCGACCGGCTTGCCCGCGGCCTCCCACTTGGCCCAGAGCACGTGCTCGGCCACGGCCAGATCGGGCGCGCGGAAGTCGTACACCGGGCTCGCGCCCACCTGCGCGCCGTGGCGACCGCGATCATCGAGATAGAAGCCCACCCAGCCCTGGTACGCGGTGCGATGGAGCCGACCCATCCAGCAAGCATGAACCAGTCCGACGCCGCGGGCCAAGCGCCGCGATCACGCGCGCTTGACACTGCTTCACCCTCGCGTCGATTATTTCACCGGAACGACGGCTACTTCCTCCGGCGAAAGGACGACGCAACATGCGCAAGACTCCCGAGGGATGGCCCCGGATCTCGACCGCGCTGGCCTACCAGGAACCCGCCAAGGCCATCGCCTGGGTCTGCAAGGCGTTCGGCTTCGAGGTCCGCCTCAAGGTCGACGGCGACGACGGCGCCATCCACCACTCCGAGCTGGTCTTCGGCGACGGCCTCATCATGATCGCCGGCGAGGACGGCAAGTACCCGTGGCGCAAGAGCCCGCGCACCGTGGGCGGCGCCAACACGCAGAGCCTCATGGTCTACGTCGACGACGTGGACGCGCACTGCGCGCGCGCGCGCGCCGCCGGCGCCAAGATCCACGCCGAGCCGAGCAACACCGACTACGGCGAGGACTACTGGGAGGACCGCGGCTACGAGGCGGAGGACCTCGAAGGCCACCACTGGTGGTTCTACCAGCGCATCCGGGACCCCCGGCAGAAAT